>DATLLM010000071.1:0-3981 GCA_035537855.1 Chloroflexota bacterium
TTGCGCGCGGTGGCGCCGCGGGGCGACCCTCGCCTGGCCGCCGCGAGGATCGGGCTCGACTCCCGCGCGGAGTTCCGCCGCCGCGGATAGGGCACAGAATCGGTGGCGTCTGCCGCCCGCGGCCGTTCCTCACCCCGGGTAGCGCCGCCCGGCACACCGGTATCCCCGCGGGAGCGCACCTCACCGGCGTAGAGGGCGTGCCCCGCGGCTCCATGGCGGCGGACCCCCTACGGTGCTCCCGCGCGCAAGAGGGTCCTTGTCCCCGGCGGACCCCCTACGGTGCTCCCGCGCGCAACGAGATCCTCACTCTCTTCGGCTTGTTCTCTTTCTCTTCTAGAGGTTGGCGGTTTGGAACTCTTCGAGGACGCCGGCCGGGAGGGGGGTGGCGACGGCTTCGACGTTCTGCTGGAGATCGCTCGGGTTCTGGTTCCCCAGGGGGTTGCCCTGGATGCGGCCCTCTGCGAGACAGAACTGGAGGGCGATCGCCAGCAGGCTGACCCCCCGGTCGATCGCCCACTGGCGCATCGCTCGGGCGCGGACGATGTCCTCCTCGTTCCGGAAGCGCCCTT
Source organism: Chloroflexota bacterium (assembly GCA_035537855.1). Taxonomy (GTDB): domain Bacteria; phylum Chloroflexota; class UBA11872; order UBA12225; family UBA12225; genus DATLLM01. The sequence goes on from DATLLM010000071.1 coordinate 570, forward strand.
TGGCGGCGGCCGCGTCCACGTCCGCGCCGGTGAGGATGCCGCGCATGATGGAGAAGCCGTTGAGCACGCCGACGTCCCGGGCGGCCGCTGCTTCGAGGACGCCCCCCGGCTCGGCGGCCGACTGGCGCAGCAGGTTGTAGTCCGAGAAGGTCAGCAGGACGTCCACCAGGCCGGTGGCCAGGGCCTGCTGGTGGAAGTCGTGGGGGCGCATCCCGAAGCCGACGTTGCGCACCGTCCCCTGCTCCTTCAGGCGCAGCAGGCCTTCGAGGGCGCCGCCGGGGGCGAGCACGGGTCCCATCTCCGGCGGGTCGTGCACGAGCACGGCGTCGAAGTACTCGATCCCCAGCAGGTCGAGCTGGTCCTCGACGTCCCGGATGGCGTCCTCGGCGGTGGCCCGGTTCGGCTGCTGCAGCTCCGAGCGGACGTTGTGCAGACAGAGCCGGCCGGAGACGATGTAGCGCTCCCGGGGGATGCCGGCGAGGCCCGGGCCCAGCTTGCGCAGGGAGTCGCCGTAGCAGCGGGCGCAGTCGAAGTGGTTCACCCCCAGGTCGATCGCCTGATGGATCAGGCCGGTGGCGGCCTCCCCGGCGACGTCGCCGAAGTGGTTGCCGAACCCCTGGGTGCCGTACGGGATCACCGGAATCGAGAGGTTGCTCTTGCCCCAGCGGCGGCGGGGCACCGGGCCGGCCGGGCTCTGGTTGGTCATGCGGCGACGATTCCTTCCGTGGCGAAGTGGGCGCTGCAGGCTACTGGCTGAGCAGGGTGTTGACCAGGGTCTCGGCGTCGGCGAGGGCTTTCTGCACGGAGACCTCGTTGCGCACGCCCGGAGCCAGCAGCGGGGGCACCTGATCCTCGAACTGCACGTAGCTGGGGTGCAGGGGCATGAAGGCGGCCGTGGCCAGGTTCTTCTCCCACACCTTGAGGTGCTTGTGCACCAGCAGGTCGCTCTTCTGGTACTGGTCGGAGGCGAGCACTTTCTTGTTGGCCGGGAGCTGTCCGGCCTTGGACCACTCGAACGTGTGCTCGGTGAGCCACTTCATGAAGTCGAAAGCGGCGATGCGCTTGTTCTCCTCCAGTCGCTGGGGCTTGGCGAGCGCGATCTGGTGGCTCTGCGCCCACCACGACGGCTTCGAGACGTCCCGCTGCGGGCAGAAGGTGACGCGCAGGTCGTTGTACATGGGGTTGCCGGGGGCCGCGAGTCGGTTCAGGTTCCAGGGACCGGCGACCATGCTGCCCAGCCGCTTCTGCTCCATGTAGTCGAGCGAGCCCTGCCCTGTGGGGTAGACGACGGGGTGGTTGGCGCGCTTCCAGATGTCCGCCATGAGAGTGAGCGCCGCGTTGCCCGCGGCGTTGTTGAAGTTCGCCCGCTTGCCGTCCGCCGTGAAGAAGTCGGCGTCGGTGCCGGCCTGCCTGGCCGCCTGGCGGAGGAAGCCGTGGAACTGCCAGGCCAGACCGCCACCGCTGCTGGTGATCGTCGCGCCGTACTTGCTGTCGCCCTGCGTCAGGCGGCTGGCCCACTCCTGCCACTCCACCCACGTCGCCGGCGGCTTGTTCGGGTCCATCCCGCCGTCGCGCACGAACGACTCGTGCCAGATGAGGTGATAGCCGTGGATGTCGATGGGGATGGTGTAGCGCTTGCTCTTGTACTCGCTGGCCTTCCAGATGTTCTGGTCGAAGTCCTCCGCTTTCAGGCCCACCTGCTGCAGCTCGGCGGGCAGCAGGCCGAGCAGCATGTCCTTCTCGGCGAAGCCGGGGATGTAGGTCTGGCGGATCCAGACCACGTCCGGCGGGCTGCCGGCGACCGAGGCGGCGATGAACTTCTGGATGAAATCCGGTACCCCCTGGATGTCCTCGATCTTCACCAGCGGCGTCTCGTTGACGTACTGCTGGGTCATGTCGTGCATCCGGGTGCCGTCCGCGCCGCCGAGGATCGACCAGAAGAGGAGGGTTGCCGGCTCCTTGAGCCGCACCGGGGCGCCCTCGCTGCCCCCCTGTCCGCTGGGGGTGCAGGCGGCGAGGGCCGCCCCGGCGAGGGCCATCACGCCGGCGGCGCCGAACCTCCGGCGGCTGTACCCCCCCGCGCTGCCCGATCCCGGGCGCGTGCTCCCGTTCCTGGTCATCGGCGTCTCCCTCTCTGCGCTGCGCTGTGCCCCCTGCCGCCCGCCCATCATGGCCCACACCCGGGGCAGACACAAATGGCGCCCCGGCGGGCGGGTCCTGGGCTACCATCCGGCCATGACCATCAACCTGACCGACTACAAGGAGTTCCTGGACGGCGCGCTGGCTAACCGCACGCCGTGCGTCGTCGCCACGGCGTCCTCCCGGGGGCAGCCGAACGTCAGCCTGCGGGGCTCGGTGATGGTCTTCGACGCCGAGCACCTGGCCTACTGGGACCGCGTCCACGGCCGGCAGGAGGAGCACCTGGCGGAGAATCCGCACGTCGTCGTCTTCTACCGCGACCCGGCGACCCGCACCTCCCTGCGCCTGTACGGCACGGCCACCGTCCACGCCAGCGGGCCGGTGCGGGAGCAGGTGATGGCCCGGGTGATCGAGGCCGAGATGAACCGCGACCCGGAGCGCACGGGCGTGGCCGTCGTCGTCCGGGTCGACCTGGTGATGTCCCTCGGCAGCCAGGTGCTCCAGCAGCGGGAGGGGGCGCCGGCGGTGCCGGAGCGGACGCTGAACCTGTTCGAGGTGCTGCACTCGGCCCGGGCGGTGCGCCGCTTCCGGGATCAGGACGTCCCCCAGGCGCTGGTCGCCCGCCTGCTGGACGCGGCCGTGCAGGCCCCCAGCGGCTCGAACACGCAGACCTGGCGCTTCTTGGTGGTGCGCGATCCGGACCTGCGCCGGCGGGTGGGCGAGCTCTACCGCCAGGGGTACCGCGAGGTCTTCGCGCCCGACCGGCTGAAGCTCGAGCCGGACGCCAACCGGCGGCGGGTGATCCGCTCGGCCGATCACCTGGCGGAGCACATGGGCGACGAGCCGCCGGTGCTCATTCTGGCCTGCATCGAGCGGGCACCGGGGAGCGGCGGCGACCACGGCGCCGGCAGCTCCATCTTCCCGGCGGTGCAGAACCTGCTCGTCGCCGCCCGGGCCCTGGGTCTCGGGTCCTGCCTGACCACGCTGCACCTGCGCCGCGAGGCGGAGGTCAAGGCGGTGCTCGGAATCCCCGAGCAGGTCGACACCTACGCCCTGCTGCCGCTCGGCTATCCGGCGACGCGGCCCGGCGCGCTGCGCCGGCGCCCGGCGTCCGAGGTGACGGCGTACGATCGCTGGGGCAACACGGCGCCCCCGCCCGGGCCGGCGATCCAGGCGCCGAGGAAGTAGCGCGCGTTGGCCCCGGCGAAGCCGCCGGCGCCCACCAGCAGCGCCCGGGTCAGGCCCCGGGTCAGGCCCCGGGTCAGGCCCCGGG
>DATLLM010000072.1:0-7544 GCA_035537855.1 Chloroflexota bacterium
GATCAGGACGGCGCCGCCCTGACCCTCCTCTTCGGCGCCGTTGGCCAGCAGGAGGGCCCGCAGCCAGGGCGCCAGGGGGGCGGTGATCCCGCTACCGACGGGCGCGGCGCGGCGCTGCTGCCACCAGTAGAGCAGGGCGAAGATGGGCGGGGGCAGCAGGTAGCTCTCGAACCAGACGTAGTAGGGCAGCGTCCCCACCGCGAAGCGGTCCCAGTGCAGGACGGTGACGAGCAGCTCGGTGGCGGTGAAGATGAGCGAGGGGAGCACGATCACCCGCAGTCGCTCCCAGGTGGGGACGAAGAACGAGCCGACGAAGAGGGCGCCGGCCGAGACGTAGAAGGCCCCCATCACGGCCGCCGTCACCGGCGGCTTCGCCGGCCAGGCGAAGTTGATCTCCGTCTGCTCCGGGAACAGGAAGACGGACAGGATCGCGGCCAGACCGAAGAGCACCTCGATCGCCATCCAGGCCCGCAGGCCCCTGGAGACGGGCGTCTCTCCCACGCGTCGCCCCTCCTCCCGGGACGGACCACTCTCGGCGGCGGTGACGATAGCGGCGACTCAGTACTGGCGCAGCACGTCGAGCATGGCCCGGTCGAGCTTCTGCCCCCGCCAGGTCTCGTACGGCACGTCCGTGCGCCCGCTGTCCAGGATGCCGAAGGGGCCCCGAAAGTTCCACATCGCCCAGCCCCAGCCGGCGTCCCGCCACAGCTGCAGGCTGTCCCGCATCCAGTCCAGGACGATCTTGTGGGGCGTGCGGTTGTAGGCCCCGAACTCCCCGACCATGACCCCGATGCCGCGCCCTTCGAGGGCTTTCCAGGGATCGACGCGCTGCTGGCGGAGGGTGTCCCGCCCCCACAGGGTGCCGCCGTCCCGCATGGGGTAGGTGGGGGCGGCCATCTTCTCCGACCCCGGCACCCACTCGGCGCGGAAGTGGGTCAGGCCGAAGGGGTCGTAGCCGCGGGTGGAGGCGGCCACGCCCATCCCGGCCAGCTCGGCCGGCGGGGCGAGGCCCCACTCCGACCCGTCGCAGATCACCAGGCGCTTGCTGTCCTCCTTGCGGATGGCGTCCAGGACGCGCCCCACCACCGTGCGGTGCACCTCCGGGGCGATCTTGGGCGGCTCGTTGAAGAGGTTGAAGCTGAGGCGCTTGTTGGGGTGGCCGGCGTAGCGCTTGGCGAAGTGGGCCCAGTGGGTGATGCAGGCCCGCTGGGCCTCCTCGTCCGTCCAGAGGGACTTGGGCTCCGCCGGCTGGGTCACGCTGTAGCCCGGGGCGCGGTGGAAGTTGAGGTTGACGTGGATGCTGTAGCGCTCGGCCCAGAGCAGGGTCTCGTCGATCCAGCCGAGCACCCCCTGATCGAGCTGCATCCAGTCCCGGGGTGAGGCCCAGGCGCGGTAGTCCAGGGGCAGGCGGACGAAGTTGAAGCCCAGCTCGGCGATCCAGGCGAAGTCCCGCTCCTCGAACTTGCGCACCCCCCAGTCCTTGTTGAACATCTCCTGGAGGTTGAAGCCCCGCCAGCGGGGGAGGCGGTTGGCCACCGGATCGACCAGCTCCCGGGTGTCCGGGACGGGCTGGGTCGTGGACGTGGCGGCCGCGCCCGCCCCCGGGGTGGCCGACGCGGCCGGCGCCGCGGTGGCGGTGGCGGCCGGGGCGCTCGTCCCCGTCGGGGCGGCCGTCGGGGCGCTGGTCGGGGCCGGCCGGGGCGTCCCGGTGGGGAACGGGCGAGCGGTGGCCGTCCCCGTCGGCGCCGGGGCGGCGCCGGGGAAGGTCCCGGGTTGCCCCAGGCCCCAGCGCACCAGCGCCACCAGTACGCCTCCGGTGCCCAGCGTTCCGGCCCACAATAGCCCCCGCCGCGTGACGGCGCCGCGCACGTGTTCCTGCAACTCCCTCTGGACGGTGTACTAACAGTACGGTGTGCCGACAGTACGGTGTGCCGACAGTACGGTGTACTAAACGGCTACCAGCCGGCTTGTGTTGGCACTGACTTTCTCGAACGCGGCCGCGATGTCCCGCAGCTCGGCCTCCCCCCAGCTCTCGTGCAGGGGCACGGTCAGCATCTCGTCCAGCACCGCCTCGCAGGTGGGGCACTCCCCCTCCTCGTAGCGTACGGCGCTCGACGCGTCCTGCAACGAGAAGGGGTACTCCGAGGTGCCGTAGATGCGCTTCCGGCGCAGGGCCTCGTAGAGGAAGATGGGCTTGCCGATGTACTGGTAGCCGCAGGCCACGCCCTCGGCCCGCACCGCTTCGGCGAAGCGGGCCGCCGGGACCCCCGTCTCGGCCGCGACGGCGCGCAGGGCGAAGAACCAGTAGGTGGAGTGGTCGCCGTCGCGGACGCGCTGGGGGTAGACCCCGGGGAGCCCCGCGAGCAGCTCGGTCAGGCGCTCGCCGTTGCGCGTGCGCCGGGCGCAGACGTCCGCCACCAGGGGCAGCTCGGCGACGGCGACGGCCCCCTGCAGCTCGGTCATGTGGTAGTTGAAGCCGAAGCTGAGGTAGTTGCGGGCGCCCTCGGCCGAGTAGCGCGGCCAGCCCTTGTCGGCGAAGAGGGCGATGCGGCGCCCCAGGTCGGCGTCGTCGGTGATCGTCAGCCCGCCGTCGCCGACGGTGAAGTGCTTGCTCTGCTGCATGGAGAAGCAGCCGATGTCCCCGATGGTGCCCACCCGCCGGCCCCCCGAGGTGGCGCAGTAGGCCTGGGAGCAGTCCTCGATCAGGCGCAGCCCGTGGCGCCGGGCGATGTCCGTCAGCGCCGCCATGTCGCAGGGGTTGCCGCCGAGGTGCACCGGGATGATCGCCCGGGTGCGGGGGGTGATCCGGCGCTCGACGTCCGCCGGGTCGAGGTTGAACGTGTCCCGCTCGACGTCGGCGAAGACCGGGATGGCGTTCTGGGCCAGGATGGGGATGACCGTGCCCATGTCCGTGATCGGGGCGGTGATGATCTCGTCGCCCGGCTCCGGGTTGAGCGCGCCGACGGCGACGTGGATGGCGGAGGTGCCGGAGGTGGAGGCCGTGCAGTGGGCCGCGCCGTAGAACGCGGCGAACTCCTCCTCCAGGCGCTTGACCCAGACGGCGGCGGTGCGATTCAGGTGCCCGCTCTCCAGCACCCGGCGCACGTTCTCCAGGGCGTCCGGGCCGGTCGCCCGCGGGGGCGTGGGCAGGGGGGCCGCCCGCACCGGCGCCCCGCCCAGGAGGGCCAGCTCCGTCGCCCCGGCCGTCTGCGTTCCGCTGGTGGTCATGTCCTGATCCTTTCGCCGTGCTCCCCGGGCCGCGTCTCGCCCGGCGGGCGGGATTCTGTCTTCTGTTCCCGGGTACGCCGGCCCGACCGGGGCCCGACCGGGGCCCGACCGGGGCCCATCTGGGGGCCCGGTGGCGCGCCGGCCGCCGGGCGCGCCTCAGGCCGGCGGGGCGCCCTCGTCCCAGACCCGCCGGGCGAGGGCGACGGCGGCGCCGCCGACGTCCTCGCCGGCGTCCCGCCAGACGCGCGTCCAGGGACCAACCGAGACCTCGTAGCCGCCCTCGTCCCAGGCCGCCGGGGTGGGGATGTAGCCCTCGTAGCCGTTGGCGTAGGCGGCGACGAACGTCACCGCCGCCGGGGAGGCGTCTTTGATCCGGTTGCCGTACTCGACGAACAGCTCGCCCTCGCAGGCCACGAGCAGGGCGTCGCCCAGGCGCAGGGCCTGCACCTCGATGGCCACCGGGCCCGCGCCCAGCCGGCTCAGGCGCAGGGATTCGGCCACCCGGCGGAAGCGGCCGATCGCCGCCGCGCGGGCGGTGGCGTCCGGGGCCGCCCCGATCTCCGCCTCCAGGGCCGCCGCCTGCGCCGCCAGGGCGGCGCCGTCCGGCAGGGGGCGCCGCGCCACCCGCACCGTCTCCCGCCCGACGGCCAGCGCGGGCGACATCGCCGGCGCGTCCCGCGCTTCCAGCAGCGAGAGGACGCGCAGGGCCTCCCCGCCGAGGGCCCGGCCGTAGACGTCGACGTCCTGGAAGTCGGTCGTCGCCCGCACCGGGCCGACGTTGCCGCAGGCCCCTTGCAGGAAGAGGCAGGCCTCCGCCCCCAGCTCGCGCTCCACCAGCGCGCAGGCCACCCCCGGGTAGTCCGCCGAGACGAGGGGCTGCACCTGCACCGTGGTGGGGTGGCAGGTGAAGCCCATCAGCGCCCCGCGCCAGGCCGCCGCCCCCCCGGGGGCGTCCGCGGCCGCCGCGGCCCCGGTGGCCAGCAGCAGGGGGACGCGGTCGTCCCGCGGCTCCTTCACCACCTGGTCGTCCGGAGGGCGCTGGGCGAGGCGCACCAGGCGCCCGTCGCGGGTGAGGATGCGCCGGTTCCAGGCGACGCCGTGGCACAGCCCGGTGGCGCCCCGCAGGGTGGCCGGGCGGCGGGCGCCCCAGGCGGTGGCGACGGCGTCCGCGATCTGCCCGGCGAGGCCCTCGAGCCAGGCGGGGGCCTCCGGGCAGTCCCCGGCGAGGGCGGCGATGTCGGTCGTCTGGGGGGTGGAGTGGGCGTGGCTGGCGGCGAGCAGCACGTTGCCCGCCGGGACGCCGCTGCGGCGCTCCACCTCGCGCCGTACCGTCTCGACGTAATCCCCGTCCGGCCCGAGCACGTGGCGGCTGATGCCGAGCGAATCGAGCGCCACGACGGCGGCCCGCACCGGCGCCTGCCCCGGCGCCGCCGCCCCCTCGACGGCGAGCGCGCGGGCGTAGAGTCGGTCGTGCACGCCCTCGAACGCGGTCTGGCGGGGGTAGTAGCTGAGGTACGGGATCGCCAGGGGCGGGGTGACGTCGACGCGGGCGAAGCCGAGGCGGAGCGCGGCGGCGCCGCCCCCGGCGGCCGGATCGACCGCGCTCATGCCTGGGGGTAGGACTCGGTCAGCACCTTGTTGCTCTCCTCGGTGGCCTGACGCAGGGCCTCGCGGACGCCCAGCTTCCCGTTCAGGGCGTCGGCGATGGCCGTGTTCTTGACCCCCTGCCACTTGGAGTAGTTCATGTTGAACTCGGCGGCGAACGACCCGGCGGCGTCGAGCAGCACCTGGGCGTGCCCCTTCGGCTCCTGGTCCTTCCAGCCGGCCAGGGCGGTGATGTCCTTGTTGAAGGGAATCCCGCCCCAGGCGAGGTGGAAGGGGAGCGACTCCGTGGTGAAGAAGGCCTGCATCAGGCGCCAGCAGAGGTCCGGCTGCTTCGTCTCCTTGCTGATCACGGCCCCGTCCGGCCCGCCGTAGGCGTCCCGCTTCGTCTTCCCCTTCGGCACCGGGGCGACGTTCCACTGCAAGAGGGAGTTGTTCGCCGTGCGCAGCTGGGCGACGAGCCCGGTGAGGGCCTGGAACATGGCCAGCCGCCCGGTGAAGAAGGGGTTCCGGATGGAGAGCCCCTGGAAGCTCTGCCAGAAGGGGTGCGCCGGGGCGGGGGAGACCCGCGTCTGCTGGTTCATCGCCACCCACTGCTCGAGGGTGGCCGCCGTCGGGGCGGACGAATCGAGCACCGCCCGGGTGCGCTGCTTGTTCAGGATCTGCCCGCCGTTGGCCCGGGAGACGGCGTCGAAGCTCTCGTGACTCGCCCCGGCGACGAAAGCCCACTCGCTGGACTCGGCGCTGTCCTGGTTCTTGACCAGCTTGGGGGCGTGCCCGATCAGGGTGTCGTAGGTCCAGCTGGCGTCCGGGTACGGCACCCGGGCGGCGTCGAGCAGGTTCTTGTTGTAGTAGAGCAGCGTGACGACGAAGTCGCGGGTCAGCCCGAAGTACTTGCCGGACGCCGCCGGGCTCTCCCACTCCGGCATCGTCTCCATGAAGTGCTTCTTGGGGTCGATGTCTTTCTTGATCAGGTCGTTGAGCGGCAGCAGGTTCCCCGCCCGGACGTACTCGTGGTAGATGGTGGGCGCCGTCGTCCAGGTGTCCGGCGCCGTCCCCGCGGCGTAGGACGCCGTCATCTGCTGGATCATCTCGGTCGTCCCGGCGACGGTCAGCTCGTCGATGGTCAGACCCGGGCGCTGCTCCTGCAGGCGCTTGAAGATGGCCTGCTCTCCGGCCAGCCGGTCGGGCTGGTTGTAGTAGCGCAGGTAGCTGAGCTTGACCGGCCCGCTCGCCGGCGCCGGGGCGGTGCCGCCCCCCCCTTGCGCGCAGGCGCCCAGGGCCGTGCCGAGCACCACCCCCGTCAGCGACCCCCCAGCCGCGCGTGCTATCACCCCTCGCCGCGTGAACCCGGACCCTGCCCTGAACATCCTGGTCATCGGCGCTCTCCTCCTCCGCTGCCGCCACCGCCGGGCCGGCCCGGCCGCGCGGCCGCGGGGCCGCGGGACACACCTTGCGGCCGGCGGAAGCTCATTCTAGCCAAGAGGGCGTTGCTATAGTGCGCCGCCGAGACGTCCGGCTGCTCCGGGAGGCCAGGGAGGCGCAGATGACCGCGTACGAGGGCTCGCCGATCGCCTACGACGTCCTGCGGCTGCGGGACGTGATGGTCCCGGCGCGGGACGGCGTCCGCATGGCGACCGACCTCTACCTCCCCGCGGCCGGCGCCGGCCGCGCCCCCGGACGCTTCCCGGTGCTGCTGGAGCGCACGCCGTACGACAAGAACGCCGCCGGGATGGTGGCCAACGGGCGCTACTTCGCCCGCCGGGGCTACGTCTGCGCCGTGCAGGACGTCCGCGGGCGATTCGCGAGCGAGGGGCTGTGGTACCCCTTCGCCCACGAGGCGCCGGACGGCTACGACGCCGTGGAGTGGCTCGCCGCCCAGGAGTGGTGCGACGGGCAGGTGGGGACGATGGGCGGCTCCTACTCGGGGAGCGACCAGAGCGCGCTGGCCACCCTCGACCCGCCCCACCTGCGCACGATGATCGTCGCCGTCGGCGCGTCGAACTACCACCACGCCTCCATGCGCCAGAACGGGGCCCTGGAGCAGCGCTTCCTCATCTACGCCTTCCGCATGGCGGCGACGAGCAAGGAGGCCCTGGCCGACCCGGCCCTGCGCAGCGCCTTGAAGGGGGCCTACGAGCGGGTGGCGGAGTGGGTCGCCCGCGCCCCCCTGCGCCCCGGGGCCTCCCCCCTGCGCCTGCTGCCCACCTACGAGCGCTGGGTGCTCGACCTCTTCGCCCACGGGGACTACGACGACTACTGGCGCCAGCGGGGCTACGCCATCTCGGAGTACTACGCCGAGCACGCGGACGTGCCCACCCTCTACCTCGGCGGCTGGTACGACTCCTACGCCCGCGCCACCACCGAGAACTACGTCGCCCTCTCCCGGATGAAGCGCTCCCGCCAGGTGCTCTTGATGGGTCCCTGGACGCACGGCGGCTGGGGCGTGAGCTACGCCGGGGACGTCGACTTCGGGCCGGACGCGCCGCTCGACTACAACGACCTCCGGCTGTCCTGGTTCGACCACTTCCTGAAGGGGATGCGCACGGCGGTGGCGGACTGGTCGCCGGTGCGCCTGTTCGTGATGGGCGCGGGCGAGCCCGCCGCCGGGGGCCTGGGCGCGCCGGCCTACGACGGCCGCCTGCGCCACGGCGGCGTCTGGCGCGACGCCCCGGACTACCCCCTGCCGGGGACCCGCTTCACCCCCTACTACC
>DATLLM010000073.1:0-4518 GCA_035537855.1 Chloroflexota bacterium
CCCCGGCGGTCTCCCGCTCCGCCGGCTGGGGGATCACCCACCCCCTGCCGTTCGCCACCCTGACCCTGATCGGCGTGCTCGACGCCGCCGCCCGCGGCGCGGCCCTCACCTTCCTCCCCTTCCTCCTCCAGGCCCGCGGCTTCGACACCGCCGGGATCAGCGCCGCCTTCGCCCTGCTCTTCGCCGCCGGCGCCGCCGGCAAGTTCCTCTGCGGGCCCCTCAGCGACCGCTTCGGCGCGGTCGTCACCGTCGTCGTCACCGAGCTGGTGACCGCCCTCTCCTTCCTCGCCGTCCTCGTCGTGCCCGGCCCCTGGGTGCTGGCCGTGCTCGTCCCCCTGGGGTTCGTCCTCAACGGCACCTCGTCCGTGCTCTACGCCGCCGTCGCCGGCCTGATCAGCGTCGCCCGCCGCGCCCGCGGCTACGGCCTCTACTACACCTGCAGCCAGCTCGCCTCGGCCGGCGCCCCGGTGCTCTACGGGCTGCTCGCCGACCGCGCCGGTCTGGGCCCCACGTTCGTCGTCATGGCCGCCGTCACCGCCGCCATCGTGCCCCTCACCCTGATCACCCGCGCCGGCCTGGAGCCGGTCGCCCCCAACTGACCGGCGGCCGGGCGGCGGCCGCGCCGGGGGGCGCGGCGGTACACTGCCGGCCCGATGGCCAAGATCACGCGCGTCCGCTGCCTCCGCACCCGCGCCGACGGCACCTGGGTGATCGTCAAGGTGGAGACCGACCAGCCGGGGCTCTACGGCATCGGCTCGGCCAGCGACCACTACCGGGCCGGGACGGTGATCGCCGCCGTCGAGCAGTCCTTCGCCCCGCGCCTGGTGGGGCGGGAGGCGGGGGACATCGAGGACATCTGGCAGTCCTCCCTGACCAGCGCCTACTGGCGCCACGATTCGGTCTGGAACACCGCCCTGGCCGGGATCGACATGGCCCTGTGGGACATCCTGGGCAAGGAGGCCGGGCTGCCCGTCTACCGCCTCCTGGGGGGGCCCTGCCGCGCCGCCGTCCCCTGCTACGCCCACGCCGCCGGGGACACCCTCCAGGAGCTGGAGGACGACATCCGGCGCTACCTCGAGGACGGCTGGAGCTACATCCGCTGCCAGCTCGGCGCCTACGGCGGCGGCGGCTTCGTCGACCCCAACGCCGGGGGCGGGCGCCCCCGCGGCGCCCGCCCGCCGTTCGACACCCCCCGGCGGGCGTTCGACGACGAGGCCTACCTCGAGGCCATCCCGGACATGTTCGCCTACCTGCGCGACCGGCTCGGCTTCGGCCCCAAGCTCACCCACGACGTCCACGAGCACCTCCGCCCCCACGTGGCCGTCGCCCTCTGCAAGCGCCTCGAGCCCTACCGCCTCTTCTTCCTGGAGGACGTCCTGCCCCCGGAGCACGTCGCCTACTACCGGCAGATCAAGGGGCAGTGCACCACCCCCCAGGCGATGGGCGAGCTGTTCGTCAACCCCCACGAGTACCTGCCCCTGATCCAGGAGCACGTCATCGACTACCTGCGCATCCGCGTCTCCAAGGCCGGGGGGATCACCCCGGCGCGCAAGCTGGCCAGCCTGTGCGAGTGGTACGGCGTGCACACCGCCTGGCAGGAGGGCGGGGACAACGACCCGGTCAACCAGGCGGCGGCGATGCACCTGGACATGACCTGCTGGAACTTCGGCATCCAGGAGGAGAACCACTTCCGGCCGGAGGAGCTGGCCGTCTTCCCCGACCACCCGGTGACCGAGCAGGGCTACCTCTACCCCAACGACCGGCCCGGCCTCGGCCTGGACGTGGACGAGGCCGCCGCCGCCCGCCTGCTCGACCCGGCGCGCGCCGCCCGCCCCAAGTACATGGCCGAGGACCGGCGGGCCGACGGCACCGTCGTCCGCCCCTGACCGCGCCCCCTACTTGACGCCGTAGTGGGCGGCCGCCTCCTCGTGCCCCGGCATCGCCAGCAGGTCCTCGAGCACCCCGACCGCCTGGTCGTAGCTCCGAGTCTGGTGGTTGTCAAGAATGTTATACAGGAGCATAGAGCGGTCGCCGCTGAGGAAGGCCTCGAGGCCCCGCTCCATCTGCAGCACCTTGGGCGCGATCTGCTCCAGCACGATCTTCTTGGGCAGCGGGGTGGGGCGCAGGGGGTGCACCCCGGTGGCGTCGATCCGGGCCTGCAGCTCGACCGCCACGTCCGGAGCGACGCCGTCCAGCAGCCCCCCGGCGTTGGGCACGTTGACCTGGAAGGTGCCCCCGGCGTTGTTGGCCAGGGCGTCGATGATCGGCACCTGCTGCTCGCGCGTCTTCGTCCGCCCGAAGACGTCGGCGACGCTCGCCGCCGGGTCGCGCAGCACGGCGGCCACCTGGGCCAGGCGCTGCTCCAGCCCGGCGACGTGCACCGGCCGGGCGAGCTCGGTGTCCGGGCCCCCCCAGGGCTCGCCGAACCAGCGCTTCTTGGTCTCGATGTCCGTGCTGTACCACCACCCGGCCTGGCGCGGGGAGTCGCCGATCGGCATCAGCCCGAAGAGGTGGTACATGTTGATCGTGCCCCGGCTGAGCTGGATGTCGTGCGTCCGCTCCGCGACGTGGGTCTGCCAGTAGCGCGGCCCCTCCGCCTCGATCCAGCGGTCGAGCAACGGATAGGCGTCAGCGCCGTCATGGAGGAAGTGGGTCAGCCAGATGCAGTGGTTGACGCCCGGGGCCTCCCAGGTGATCCTCGCCGGGTCGAGCCCCAGGGTGCGGGCGATCTCCAGGTAGCCGTAGTGGCCGTGGCACAGGCCGATGATCTTCGTGCGGGTCAGGCGCGTCATCAGGGTGGTGCCGTCGAACACCGGGTTGCCGCTCTGGATCAGCCAGGCGTCGGGGCAGATCGCCTCCATGTCGCGGGCGACGCCGAGCATCAGGCGGAAGTTGTAGAAGGCGCCGATCGAGGCGGCCCCGTAGTAGTAGCCGTGGCGGGCGGTCAGCTCCCGCATCGCCCGCTGGTGGTAGTGCCCCCTGGCGTCCGCCGTGTTGATCACGAAGTCCGCCCCGCCGAGGGCCTCCGCCCGGTCGGTCGTCCGCTCGAAGCGCAGGTCGGCGCCCAGCTCCCGGCTGTAGCGCTCGGCCAGGGCGGTGATGTTGGCCAGGCGGCCCCCGTCGACGTCCATGAAGGCGACCAGGCTGCCTTTCAGGCGCTCCGTCAGGCACAGGTCCTTGACCAGCCCGAGGGAGAAGGTGGCGCTCCCCGCCCCGACGACGGCGATCTTCAGGCGCCGCCCCGGAGCCGGCCCCGCCTCCGGCCGCGCGCTGCGCTGCGACTGCCCCGCTGCGCCAGTCACCTATCTTTTCTCCTTCCGTCCCCTATCGTCCGGCCGACCCTGGCCGTGAGCCTTGAAGCGGCCCCTTTCCGAATGCTACAACCGCCTCCTGGGAGTGACCAGTGCATGTTGCCTAGGCCGTCCGGACGCCGTCCGCGTGGACCCCGTCTGACCCGGCCCGCCGGCGGGCGGGTGGGGGTCGCGTTCCTGCTGACGGCGCTGCTCGTCGCCGTGCTGAGCGGGTGCACCACCAATAACCCCCAGTCCACGCTCGATCCCCAGGGCCCATCGGCCCAGGCCATCTACGACCTGTTCGTCCACTGGCTCTTCTGGCCGGCGGTGGTGGTCTTCTTCGCCGTCGAGGCCCTGCTGCTCTACTCGATCTTCCGCTTCCGGGGCCGCCCCGGGGACCCCCTCCCCGCGCAGCTCCACGGCAACACCCGCCTGGAGATCACCTGGACGCTGATTCCGGCCCTGATCCTGGTGGTCATCCTGGCCATGACCTTCCGCACCCAGGCCGTCCTGGCCACCCCGCCGGGCACCGGCGTGCCGGTGCGCGTCCAGGTCATCGGCCACCAGTGGTGGTGGGAGTTCCAGTACCCCGAGCTGGGGGTGGTCACCGCCAACGAGCTGCACATCCCCGTCGACGCCCCGATCGAGTTCGAGCTGACCTCGGGGGACGTGATCCACTCCTTCTGGGTGCCCCACCTGGGCGGCAAGATGGACGCCATCCCCGGGCGGGTCAACAAGATGGCCTTCGCCGCGAGCGAGGCCGGGGTCTACAGCGGGCAGTGCTCCGAGTTCTGCGGCATCCAGCACGCCATGATGCGCCTCCAGGTGGTCGCCGAATCGCAGAGCGACTTCGACGCCTGGGTGCGCCAGCAGCGGGCCATCCCGGCGTTCGCCAGCCCCACCCCGGCGGCCGGCGGCCAGGTGTCGCTCGCCCAGCAGGGGGCCCAGCTCTTCGCCAACGGGGCCTGCGTCACCTGCCACACCGTGCGCGGCACGCCGGCCCAGGCCAAGATCGGGCCGGATCTGACCCACGTCGGCTCGCGGCGCTCCATCGCCGCCAACACCCTGCCCATGTCCGCGGAGAACCTGGCCCGCTGGCTGCACAACCCGCAGGCGGTCAAACCGGGCAACCTGATGCCCAACCTGAACCTGAGCGATCAGGACATCGCGGCTCTGGTCGCCTACCTGGAAAGCTTGAAGTAGACGCCGTGTCGTACGTCTTCTC
>DATLLM010000074.1:0-4856 GCA_035537855.1 Chloroflexota bacterium
TGCCCCTGATCGCCACGGGGGGCATCCGCAGCGGCCTGGACGCCGCCAAGGCGATCGCCCTGGGGGCCCGGCTGGTGGGCGTCGCCCGCCCCCTGCTGAGCGCCTGCCTCGAGGGCGGGGAGGCGGCCGTCGGCGACTGGATCGAGACCTTCCTGGCGGAGCTGCGCGCCGCCGTCTTCCTCGCCGGCGCCGCCCGGGTGGAGGACCTGCGCGACCGCCCCCGGGTCATCCTGGGCGAGACGCGGGAGTGGCTCGCCCAGCTAGGCTACCTGGCGGACGCCCTGGCGCCACCGGCCGGCTGACCCCGCCGGCCCCGGCCGGTCCCGCTCACAGGCGGGGCGCCGGCGGGACCGGCGGGGCCGGCGCCGGGGTCAGGGGGATGGCCAGCAGCGCGCGACTCGCCGCCTCCATCTGACCGAGCACCGGGGCGGCGTCCGCGCCGGCGAGGAAGCGCGGTTGGGCGAAGTCGTCGATGCGCACCGGGCGGTACTCGACCGCCGCCAGGCGCCGGCCGTGGAAGGTGTAGCGCCCGACCACCCCCTCCCGGGTCTCGGCCGAGAACATCTGGTCGAACACGAAGTTGCCGTGGGCGTAGGTGATCAGCCGGTCGCCGACCAGCTCGACGCCCTGCACCCAGTGGGGGTGGTTGCCGATGATCAGGTCGGCGCCGGCGGCGAGCGCCTCCCGGCCCAGCTCCCGGGGGTCGTCCGGGGCGACCCCGGGGGCCCGCTGGGGGAGGCGCACGTACTCCTTGCCCCAGTGGAACTGCACCACCACCACGTCCGCCCCCTGGCGGGCGGCGCCGATCTCGCGGGCCATCGCCGCCCGGTCGACGGCGGCGCCGACGCCGTTGTAGGCGAGGAAGGCGAAGGTCATCCCCCGCACGCTGCGGTAGGCCGTCCGCCCCAGGCCCGCGGCGCCGATGCCCCGCTCGGTGAGCAGCCGGACGGTCTCTTCGGTGCCCGCCTGGCCGTAGTTTCCGAGGTGGTTGTTGGCCAGCCCGGCGACGCTGACCCCGGCGTAGACCAGCCCCTCCACGTTGCGCGCGTCGCCGCAGAAGGTCATCCCCTCGTCCGTCCGCGGGCAGCGCGCCATCAGGGGCGCTTCCAGGTTGATGAACAGCAGGTCGCCGCCGCGCAGGGCGTCCGCGGTCGCCCGGTAGGGGTAGAGGAAGTCCCCCCGGCGCAGCACGGTGGCGTTGACCGAGCGGGCGGGGATGACGTCGCCGGTGACGGTCAGGACGCGCAGGTCCTCCGGACGGGCGCCGCTCAGGTCCGGCGGCCGGCCGAAGATCGAGTCCAGGGTCAGCGGCGGCGGCGTCCAGGGCACGGGCGTGGGCTGCGCCTCGATGGGCGCGGCCGGGGGGCCGGCCGCGGCGGGCGGCCGCGGCAGCGGCAGCAGGCGCCGGCCGAGCGTCTCCCACACGCCGGCGGCGAGGTACAGGTTCGCCAGCAGCAGGACGCCGAGCGCGAGCGGCATCAGGGTCAGTCCCGGCCCGCCGCGGCGGGCGGCCACCGCCCCGGGACCGGCCGGCAGCGGCAGCGGCAACGGCGCCAGCGCACCGCGCCCGAACCTGCGCCCCCGCTCTGCTGCCCGCATCGCCCCGCCGAGTGAACGGCCGGCAGCGGGGCGGAGTCTCGAACCCGTTCCGGCGGTGGCCCCGCCCGCGAGCGCCGGTCAGGCCAGCAGGACGACCTCGTCCCCCTCGACGCGCACCTCGTAGGTGGCCACCCGCTCGTGGCGGTAGGGATCGTAGAGGCCGACGCCGGTCTCCATGTCGAACTCCCAGCCGTGCCACGGGCAGCGCAGGATGCGCCCCTCCTTGCCCCAGATGTACTCGCCGGGCGCGGAGGGCA
This sequence comes from Chloroflexota bacterium, assembly GCA_035537855.1. Lineage (GTDB taxonomy): Bacteria > Chloroflexota > UBA11872 > UBA12225 > UBA12225 > DATLLM01. Next base: position 1,857 of record DATLLM010000074.1, read on the forward strand.
GGGTGGTGCCGGTGACCGGGCCCAGGCACAGCGGCGCCCCCTGGTGCGGGCAGCTGTTGCGCATGGCGAAGAGGGTGCCCCCGCTGTTGAAGACGCCGATCTCCCGGCCGCCGATGCGGACGATCTTGCGCGCCCCGGGTGGCAGCTCCTCCACCCGGGAGATGACGTGGCGCTGCCGGGTGCGGCGGGAGCGGCCCGCCGCCGGCGCAGCGGGCGTGGCTGGTGCTGGCGCTGGCGCTGGCGCTGGTGCTGGTGCTGGTGCTGGTGAAGGGGTGGACATCGTCGCGCTCATCTTACCGGCCGGCCCGCCGGCCCTACTTGCCCTGAGCCTTCGACTGGGCCACGGCCTCCAGGAGCACCGGGTCCATCGCCGCTTTGGCCCGGGTCAGGGCGTCCTTGACCGCGGACTCGCCCTTCCAGACCGTGTCCATCTCCTTGTTCCAGGCCGCGACCAGGTCCGTGTAGCGCACGGTGTAGGGCTCGGTGCGGGCGTAGGCCATGGCGTCCACGGTCACCCGCGGCTGCTTCGGGAAGGGCCCCGAGGCGAACAGCTCGGGAGACTCCGCCACCTTCTTGTGGGCGGGGAAGATGATCCCCCCGGCGCGGGAGATCAGCCACTGGAAGTCCTCGGTCGCCCAGAACTTGAGCAGGTCCCAGGAGGCGTCCGGCGCTTTCGTGCCGCGGTACATGGCCACCCCGCCGCAGGCGACGCGGGTGACTCGCTTCTTCCCCTGCGGCAGGTGGACGACCTCGACGTCGAACTGGGCGCCCTTGGCCACGATGCCCATCCGGGAGGAGATGATGGGGATCATGGCCGCTCTGCCTTCCAGGAAGAAGGCCTCGGCGCTGCGCCCCTCCAGGTCCGCCGGGGAGGCGTGGACGCGCGCCTTGAGCATCTGGTCGGCGATCCAGCCGATGGCCTCGACCGCCTCCGGACGGTCGACCGCCACCGCGGTGCGGTCCTTGTTCAGCAGGTCGGCGTCGTTCTGCCAGAGCACGGTGAAGCGGGGGAAGCCGCCGTTGAAGTCGACGGCGCCGAACGTCCCCTGGTCGCGGCCGGCGTTGGTCAGGCGCTGCGCGGCCGAGAGGTACTCCGCCCAGGTCCACTTCTCGGTGGGGAGGGGCACGCCGGCCTTCTCGAAGAGGCCGCGGTTGACGAACATGACCAGGCTGGTGGCGACGTCCGGCACGCCGTGCAGGGCGCCCTGCCAGCGGTACGAGTCGACGGCCGCGGGCAGCAGCCCGTCGAGCGCCGCTTTGTCCCGCTTGAGGTAGGCGTCGAGCGGCCCGGTGACCCCGGCGACGCCGAAGGTGGGGATGTTCTGGGAGTGCATGTAGGTCACGTCCGGGGGCGTGCCCCCGGCGACCACGGTCTGCAGCTTCTGCTCGAAGTTGCCGGTGACGATGTCGTGGGCGACCTTGACCCGGGACTGCGCCTCGTTGAAGCGGGCGATGCCCTGCTTGTAGGGCTCGAGGTCGCTGCCGCTGTCCCGGCTCATGAAGCTGATCGCGGCCGGCGCGCCGCCGGGGCCGGTCGGGGCGCCGCCGCCGGCGCCGTCCTGGCCGCAGCCGGCGAGCCCCCCCAGGGCTCCGAGTGCGGCGAAGGCGGTCGCTCCCCCCAGGCCCAGGACTCCCCGCCGGGTGCGATCTGGCCGTCCGGTCATGCTCGTCTGCTCTCCCTGAGACTCATCAAGGGAACACGCGGCTGGTCGAGTTCAAGGCGCGTCACCCACCGAGCGGCTCGATCCCCCCGTCGCTTCCACCGAGTATCCGATTGTCGAGCACAGATCATACGGCAGGCACCGCCGGCCCTCGCCCCCGCCTGCCTACCCGCCTACGACCGCCCGTGCGCGACCGGCGTACATGCCCCCGGGGAGGACGCCGCAGACGGCGTCCCCTGGAGGACTGAATGCGAGCGAAACGCCTGATGGCCGGCCTCACCGGGCTGGCAGCGGCCCTGACCATTCCGCTGGCCAGCTTTGCCCTGGCGACCGCCCCCGCCCCGCCGGCGGCGGTCGCCTCAAGCCACCGCGAGGCGCCCCTGATCACGCAGGACCCGCGGGCAGACGGGACGGACTTCTACCTGTTCACCAGCCCCGAGGACAACGGGACGGTGACCATGGTGGCCAACTACATCCCCTTGCAGGTGCCGTACGCCGGGCCGAACTTCTACAGCTTCGATCCGGACGTGCTCTACGCCATCAAGGTGGACAACAACGGGGACAACAAGGAAGACATCACGTTCGAGCTGCGCTTCCGGACGGAGACGCGCAACGGCAACACCTTCCTCTACAACACCGGCCCCATCGACTCCCTCGACGACGGCGACTGGAACGTGCGCCAGTTCTACACCCTCACCCGGGTGGACGGCTCCGGCCGCCGGGATCTGATCGCGGACGCCCCGGTGCCCCCGGCCAACATCGGCCCCAAGTCCACCCCGGACTACGACGCCCTGGCCGCGGCCGCGGTCAAGCCCCTCCCCGGCGGCGGGCAGGTCTTCGTCGGCCCGCGCGACGACCCCTTCTACGCCGACCTGGGCGCCCTGTTCGACCTGCTGACCATCCGCAAGCTCCCCGGCAACGCCGGCGGCGGCGTCGACGGCCTGGCCGGGCACAACGTGCACGCCATCGTGCTGCAGGTGCCGACGGCGCAGCTCTCCGCCAACGGGCAGGCGGTGAACAAGGGCGACCTGGGCAACCCCAACGCCGTGGTCGGCGCCTGGACGACGGCCAGCCGGCCGAAGATGCGCGTCCTCGATCCGGGCAAGCAGACCAGCTCGGGGGAGCTGGTGCAGGTCTCCCGGTTGGGCAACCCCCTGGTCAACGAGGTGGTCATCCCCCTCGCCGTCAAGGACGCCTTCAACGGCATCAGCCCGGCCCAGGACGTCGCCGCCGGGGCGCTGCCCCTGGTGCTCGACCCCGAGCCGGCGCGCCTGCTGAACCTGCTGTACGGGCTCACGGTTCCCGCGACGCCGCGCAACGACCTCGTCGCGGTGTTCCT
>DATLLM010000075.1:0-6448 GCA_035537855.1 Chloroflexota bacterium
ATCGACGACGCGTCCCGCCGGCTGGCGGAGGCGCTGCTGCGCCGGCCCGGCGTGCGGCGGGCCGGGCGCCGGGAGGGGGCGCCGGGCGCCGGGCGCGAGCCCGAAGACGAGCGCGAGCGCGAGCGCGACCGACTGACCGACTGAAGGAGAGCGTGGAACCATGAGCGACCTCGCCCTCGGCGGCGGCCCCCCCGCCGTCGACCGCCGCCTGGGCAGCCGCTGGCCGGTCTGGGACGAGCCCGACCGCCACAACCTGGACGCCGTCCTGGAGAGCGGCCGCTGGTGGCGCGGCGCCTACGACGACCAGGCCGCTTCCCAGGTGGGACAGTTCGAGACCGCCTTCGCCCGCTTCCAGGACGCCCGCTTCGGCGTCGCCGTCACCAACGGCACGGCCGCCCTGGAGTGCGCCTACAAGGCGGCGGGCGTCGAAGCCGGAGACGAGGTGATCGTCCCCGCGGTGACGTTCGTCGCCACCGCCACCGCCGTCCTCCAGGTGGGCGCCGTCCCCGTCTTCGTCGACGTCGACCCCCGCACCTACACCATCGATCCCCGCGCCGTGGCCGCCGCCGTCACCGAGCGCACCCGCTGCATCGCCCCCGTGGACTACGGGGGGATGCCCTGCGACTACGACGCCCTCATCGCCCTAGGCGCCGAACGGGGGATTCCGGTGGTCGCCGACTGCGCCCACGCCCACGGCTCCCGCTGGAAAGGCACCGGCGTCGGCGCCCTGACCGAGCTGGGCACCTTCTCCTTCCAGGCCTTCAAGCCCCTCACCACCGGCGAGGGCGGGATGGTGCTGACCAACCGCGAGGACCTGGTGGAGCGGGCCTACGCCTACCACCACATCGGGCGCCTCAAGGGCCGCCCGTTCTACGAGCACTTCGTCCCCTCGTCCAACCTGCGGATGACCGAGTGGCAGGGGGCCATCGGCCTCGCCCAGCTCGGCCGGCTGGAAGCGCAGACGGCCACCCGGGAGCGCAACGCCACCCGCCTCGCCGCCGGCCTGACGGCGCTGCACCGGGACGGGGTCGGCGTCGCCCCCCTGCACCGGGACGAGCGGGTCACCCGCTGGGGCTTCTACATGTGGCACTTCAAGTTCCTGCCCGAGCGCTGGGAGGGGGTCACCCGGGACGGCTTCCGCCGCGCCCTGCAGGCCGAGGGGGTGCCCAACGGGACGGGGCACACCCAGCCCCTCTACCGCAACCCCCTCTTCCGGGACGCCGAGCGGGCCTTCGGGCGCACCGGCTTCCCCGTGCGCAGCGCCCCCTACACCGCGAGCGGCGGGCGCATGGACTACCGCGAGGTCGTCTGCCCCGAGACGGAGCGCATCTACGCCACCGAGGCCGTCCACCTGGGGCACCCCCTCTTCCTGGGACCGGAATCGGACATGGACGCCATTCTGGGGGCGATCGAGAAGCTGTGGGCGCAGCGCGACGCCCTCAAGCGGCTCACGGCATCCGGCGCCGGGTGAGCCCCCGGTTCGGCGCCGCCCTCGAGGACGGAAGAGGGAAGAGGGAAGAGGCCCCATCCGAAGAGCACGTAGAAGAGGACACCTCGGCGCGGCACGGCCGTTGCCGGCCGCGGCCAGGGGGCCGCGATAGCCCAGCTACGCCGGCAGCGAAGGCCGGGCCACCGCCCGCAGCTTGATGGCACCGCCCGTAACTGACCCTCGTCCCGGCGGTCGAGGCGCCCGGGCGGCGCCCCCGGGCCGTGCGTCGCCCACCGGTGGGCGGCCGGGTGCCCGGGCAGAGCACCACCTCCCGACGCTGCCTACGCCCCGGCGGTCGATGCGCCCGGGCGAGACCGCGCGGCCGTCCGTCACCCACGCCTTCCCGGCCGTGAACCGGGCGGCCTCGCGGCCCCCTGGCGGCGGCCCCCAGCGGGCCGCCCCCGCGCAGAATCGTGCTCCTCGGATGAATCACTTCCTGCGGGCCGCCCCTGCGGAGAATCGGGCTCTACGGCTGTAGCTTCGCCCGCCCTCTTCGCCTCTGGTTAGTCGTCGTCCTGCAAGGGCTGCGCCGGGGCCCCCCAGTTGCCGTAGGGGTTGAGCCGCTCCACCCCGGCCACCTTGAACTCCGTGTCCTGCGGCCGGGCCAGCTCGCGCGCCAGCCGGGCATCCGCCTCGCGCTGCGCGGTCAGGGCGTCGTTCTGCTTCGCGTCGCCGTAGACGCTGAGCGGGGTGTCGTCCAGCTTGGGGCGCCGGCCGTAGACCATCAGCCCCGGGCGGCCGTAGCCCTGCCCGCTGAGCTGGCGGTTGTGGGGGTCGCGGTAGCCGAGCCGCATCACCCGGCGCCAGCGGGGCTTGCGGTTCAGCGCCGAGCCGTGGATGGTGTGGATGCTGAAGAAGACGACGTCCCCCGGATCGGCCGGGACGGAGACGGCCTCGTCCAGGCGGTAGACGGTCTGGTCGAGGTGGGGCGATCCGGTCATGTTGTGCTGGAGGGGCCCCAGGGTGTGGCTGCGGTCGAGGAACTTGAGGCAGCCGCTGTCGTCGTCCGCGCCGTCCACGTGCAGGATGGCGTCGATGTAGCGCCCGTCCTGGTGGGGGTAGAAGGGGTAGTCCTGGTGCATGGGGAAGGGCGCCCCGAAGTCCGGCCCCTTGGCGTGCAGGGTGGCGTGGTGGAACTCCACCGCCGGGCCCAGGATGTCCGCCAGGGCCTGCGTCAGGCGGGGCTTGACGATCGCCCGCATCCACGAGGCGGCGTACATCTCGATCTCGTGCAGGGCCACCAGGACGCTCTGCTGCTCCTCGGTGGCGTCCATCAGCTGCTGGCGCCAGGGGCCGGACCAGCCCTTGCCGCGGGTGGCGAAGTTCTCGATCACGGCGTCCAGGTCCTCGCTCAGCTCCGCCACCTCGTCCGGGGTGAAGACCCCTTTCAGGCGCAGATAGCCGTGCTCGGTGTAGAACCGCACGTCCTCCGCCGGCAGCCCCTGCGGGGCAGCGGGACGGCGCATCGTCGTGGCCACGATCGGTACCTCCTCTTCCTGGACGGCCGGGGCCGCCGGGCCGGCCCGGGGCGTTCGCCCGGGGGACAGCTTACCGCGACTCCGAAAGTCGGGGCCTAACTTTCCGGCGCCCGTGGCGTTAGCCCCACCGAGAGCGCATCCTGGCAAGAGGGAGGCCGAGAGGCACAGCAATGGAGCAGAACGAACAGCAGCGGACCGACGAGACCCCCGCGTCCGAGGGGCGGGCGAAGAACGGCACGCGGCGCAGGGGGTTCGGCGCCGGGCTGCGGCTCGCCGCCGCCGGGACGGCGGCGCTCGCGGCGCTGCCGCTCGGAGCCGCAGCGGCGAGCAACGGCCACGACGACGACGACGACCGCCGGCTGCGGGGCCTGGAGCGGGCGATCGAGGCCCGCGAGGAGGCCCTGCGCCGCTTCCGGGAGCGCCTGGAGAACCGCCGCGACGCCATCACCGGCCAGACCAGCCTCGGCCGGCGCCTCGTGCGCGTCAACGACGTCAACGGGGACGACTTCGACCGGGGCTCCGACCCCCAGAACCGCGACCCCCTGAGCAGCGGCAGCGTCGTGCTCCTGCGCGAGAGCAACAACGACGCCCGCGTCCAGGTCTTCCTGGACAACGCCACCGCCAACGCCGTCTACGAAGTCATCTTCATGGGCATCCGGGACAACCGGATCACCGTGGGCTACGTGCGCACCGACGGCAACGGCGACTTCGCCGACACGGCCCGCAAGAACTCGGACTTCACCGGGGACGAGGGCCGCCTCGGCGGGGGCAACCGCGTTGGCGTCTTCGTCCTCCGGCGCAACAACCTGGACCAGTTCGTCACCGCCCTGGCCAGCCGCAGCTAACCTCCCCCTGCCCGGTGGGGACCCCGCCGGGCCCGCCGGGGCCCGCCGGGGCCCACCGGGCGTCGCCGGGGCCCACCGGGCGCCGCCGGGGCCCACCGGGGCCGAGCGGAACGAGACGGCCCTGAAAGGCGGGGGCGCCCGGCGGTGTACGAGTCGGCGTGAGCGTGCGCACCGTACGGACGCCGGCAGGCGGGGCGGGCCTCGGCCTGCGGCTCGTCCTCCTGTCCGGCTTCATCGCCCTGATCTGGCTGGTGGAGCTGACCGATCTGGTCGTCTTCCACGGCGCCCTCGACCGGGCGGGGATCCGGCCCCGCACCGAGAGCGGCCTGTGGGGCATCGCCTACGCCCCCTTCCTCCACGCCGGTCTGGCCCACCTGATCGCCAACACCGTCCCCCTGCTCGTGCTGGGGTGGCTGGTGCTCGTGCGCGGGCTGCGGGACTGGCTGTGGGTCACCGTGGTGGTCGTGCTCGCCGGCGGCCTGGGCGTCTGGCTCTTCGGGCGCCCGGGCACGGTCCACATCGGGGCCAGCGGCCTGATCTTCGGCTACCTGGGCTACCTGCTGCTGCGCGGCTTCTGGGAGCGCAGCCTGATGGCGGTCGCCATCGCCGTCCTGGCCGGCGTGCTCTACGGCGGCGCCCTGTGGGGCGTCCTCCCCGGGCAGCGCGGCGTCTCCTGGGAGGGGCACCTCTTCGGCTTCGCCGGGGGGGCCGCGGCGGCCGGCGTGCACCGCCGGCGGGAGGCCGCGGCGGCGGACGGGCTCACGGCGGCGGCTCGCTCCCGCCCGGCCGCGCTGCGCTGAGCTCGCCGTCGCGCGCGGCGTCGTTCTCGGCATCACGCTCGGCATCACGCTCGGCGGCGCCCTCTGCGTCACCCGCGGCGGCGCGCTCCTCGTCCTGGCGCTCGGCGGTGAGCCGATCCAGGCGGCGCTCCAGCGTCGCCGCCCGCGCTTCGAGCGTCTCCACCCGCTGCACGAGGCCGCCCACCAGGGAGAGGAAGCCGCTGAGCACGCCCGCCGGGTCGGCGCCCTCCGGCGTCCCGAAGGGGCCGGCGCCGGCGCCCGGGCCGCCGGCCCCCGGCGGGACCGTCCCGAGCGCCGCCGTGGCCGGCAGGGGCGGCTCCGGCGGCTCCACCCGCGGCGCTACCGGCACCGGGCGCGGCGGACTGGCCACCGGCTCCAGGTGCAGGGTGTCCGCCAGGTTGCTCAGCTCTTCCCCGGTCAGCGGCACCCCGATCTTGGGGAACCACTCCTCGACGTGCCGCAGCCACTCCTCTGAGACGAACCACCACTGGCCGTAGCCCGTCTCCGGGCGGATCGGCAGCCGGGGGGGCGTCTCCGAGCGGTAGCCGAGCAGCAGCAGGTCCGGCCAGACCTTGAACTCCTCCCCCGGGGCCGGGCGGCGCCGGGGGCGGAAGACGGGGCTGTTGTTCCACAGCCAGCGGGACAGCTCGTTCGCGGTGTTGACCGCCTGCCAGTAGTAGTTGCGGTCCTGGCGGTTGGAGCAGATGATCTCCTGCCACTGGCCGGTGGCGTCCGTCTCCTCCCACGAGGCGTGGATGGAGGTGCCCCGCAGGGGCTTCTCCAGCCGTTTCACCTCGGTCAAGATCATCGTGGACTTACGGTTCTCTTTCAGCCCGTCCGGGACTTCTCTGACCAGAAACCAATCGATGTTACGACCGATACTGAACTCCGCAAAAACCCAGAAATCGTCCGGTAGCTCCTTAACGCGCTCTAAGACCTCGGGATCGATCTTACTCAAGTCACCGGCATAAATACGTGCCACGTGCGGGATACTCCTCGAGGACGGCGGCCCGCTCAGCGGGCGGAGGCGGGGCCTCGCCCGGCGAAAAGAGGAAGGCGATTCGCTTGTTAAAGTGCCGGGTGCCGCCTGATCGGGCCGTGCTTGCGAGTATACGTCGCTCGGCGGCGGCGTCAGCGGCGGCGACGCCGGACCGGCGGGCGCCCCGGGCGCCGCGGAGAGCACCCGCTACCTGGCGATGAACCGCAACAAGCGGGGCCTGGCCGTCGACCTCAAAGCGGACGCCGGGCGGGAGGTGATCTACCGCCTCGCCGCCGGGGCGGACGTGGTGATCAGCAACTTCCGCCCCGGCGTGATGGACGCCCTCCGGCTGGGGTACGACGACCTGCGCCGGCGCAACCCCCGCCTGATCTACGCCGAAGGCTCCGGCTGGGGCCGCCGTGGCCCCCTCCCCGACGCCCGCAAGCCCGGCCACGAGCTCCTCGGGCAGGCCCTCTCCGGCCTCGCGGCGAAGAACGCCGGCCCGGACGGCCTGCCCCGGCAGCTCCCCACCACCCTCGCCGACTTCACCGCCGCCCAGCTCCTCGTGCAGGGCATCCTGCTCGCCCTGCTGGCCCGCGACCGCACCGGCCAGGGGCAGCGGGTGGAGGTCTCCCTGCTGGACGGGCTGCTGGCGATGCAGCAGTGGGACGAGGTCAGCCGCCTCAACCTCGGCGCGCGCGACGCGGGCGTCCCGGACGACCGCCACCCGCTGCAGGCCGTCTACCGCACGGCGGACGGGTTCGTCGCCCTCGTCGGCTGGTTCCGCCCCGACCCCCTGGCCAACGTCTGCCGGGCCCTCGACCTGCCGGACCTCGCCGCCGACCCCCGCTTCGCCC
>DATLLM010000076.1:0-2601 GCA_035537855.1 Chloroflexota bacterium
CTCCCGGCGGGCCCGGCCCAGGGGGCGCGCCCGTGATCGGCGGCCTCGGCGGCGGGCGCGGCCCGGGCGGCGGCGGCGGCGGCATGGGCGGCGGCATGGGCGGCGGGCGGATGCGCCTCTCCATGCAGGAGCGGCGCCCCCTGAACAGCAACCCCTGGGCGATCGTGGGGCGCCTGGGCCAGGTGGTCGCCCCGCACCGCTGGGGCCTGATCCTGGCCACCGTCTGCGTCGTGGTCACCTCCGCCCTCCAGATGGTCATGCCCTGGGGCTTCAAGCAGGTCATCGACAGCGTCATCCCCCGCCAGGACACGGCCGAGCTGCTCTGGATCGGGGGCGGGCTGCTGCTCCTCCAGGTGGTGCGCCACGCCCTCAGCCTGTACGAGCGCTACCAGGTGGCGCTCGTCTCCCAGCAGATGGTCTACCGGCTGGGGCGTGACCTCTTCGAGCACCTGCAGCGCCTCTCCCTGCGCTTCTTCGAGCGCTGGGGCACGGGGGAGCTGATCTCCCGCACCACGAACGACATCGGCGTGCTCCAGCAGGCGGTCAGCGGGGGCACCATCCGGGCCGCGATCAGCTCGGTGAACATGATCGGCTTCGCCGTGATCCTGGCCCTGCTCAACTGGCAGCTGGCCCTGCTGGCCTACCTCACCCTGCCCCTGCTCTACATCGCCAGCGCCGTCTCGGCCGGCAAGCTGCGGGTGCGCTACCGGCGCGTCCAGGAGCGGATGGCCGAGGTCAACAACGTCCTCCAGGAGAACATCTCGGGGGCCCGCGTCGCCCGGGCGTTCGCCCGGGAGCGCGATCAGCGCCGGCGCTTCCACAACGAGAACCGCGGCTCCCTGGACGCCAACCTCTCCACCGCCGGCGTGCAGGCCCTGGCCGCGCCTGTGGTGCAGATCATCGCCGCCGGCGGGCTGGCCCTGATCCTCGGCGTCGGGAGCTGGGGCGTCATCGCCGGGACGATCACCGTCGGCACCCTGGTGGCCTTCGTCACCTACCTGATCCAGTTCTATCAGCCGGTCGAGGACCTCTTCCGGGTCAACAACACCATCCAGCAGGCCCTCTCCGCGGCCGAGCGCGTCTTCGAGGTGATCGACGTCCAGCCGGACGTCGCCGACCGCCCCGGGGCGGTCGACCTGGACGCCCCCGGCGGCCCCGGCCTGCGCGGGGCGGTCGTCTTCCAGGACGTCACCTTCGCCTACGATCCGGGGGAGCCGGTCCTGGACGCCATCTCCCTCGCCGCCGCCCCGGGGCAGAGCATCGCCCTGGTGGGGCACACCGGGGCGGGCAAGACCAGCCTGGTCAACCTGATCCCCCGCTTCTACGACCCGGACGGCGGCCGGGTCACCCTGGACGGCCACGACCTGCGCGACCTCAGCCTGCGCTGCATCCGGCGCCACACGGCGGCCGTGATCCAGGAGACCTTCCTGTTCGGCGCCACGGTCGCCGACAACATCCGCTACGGCCGCCTGGAGGCCACCCCTGAGGCGGTCGAAGCGGCCGCCCGCGAGGCCCACGCCCACGAGTTCATCGCCCAGCTCCCGGACGGCTACAACACCTGGTGCGGCGAGGGCGGGGCCCTCCTCTCGCGGGGGCAGCGCCAGCGCATCGCCCTCGCCCGGGCCATCCTGCGCGACCCGCGCATCCTGATCCTGGACGAGGCCACGAGCGACGTCGACACCCAGACCGAGGTGCTGATCCAGGAGGCGTTGCGTACGGTCATGGCCGGACGCACCACGTTCGTCATCGCCCACCGCCTGTCCACCGTGCGCCACGCCGACCAGATCCTGGTGATGGAGCACGGGCGCATCGTCGAGCGCGGCACCCACGCCGGGCTGCTCGCCGCCGGAGGCGCGTACGCCGCCCTCTACGCCGCCCAGTTCGCCGGCCAGGAGGCCGCGCAGGGGGAGGTCGACCGCCTGGCCCTGGCCGCCGCCCCGCCCGCGGTGCGAGACTCGGTGCCCCAGCCATGACCGCCGAGCGGCCGCCGCGCCCCGAGCCGGAGACAACGCCCGCCGCGCCCGCCGCGCCGATGCAGATCGGGGAGGTGGCCGAGCGGATGGGGGTGACCCAGCGCACCCTGCGGTACTGGGAGTCCATCGGCCTGCTGCCCCCGGCCCACCGCCTGGAAGGGGGCTTCCGGCTCTACACCGAGTCCGACCTGCGCCGCCTGGAGCAGATCGTGGAGCTGAAGCGTCTGCTGCGCATCTCCCTGGCCGAGATCAAGCAGATCGTGGAGGCCGAGGACGTCCTGCAGCAGATCCGCTCGGAGAACAAGCAGGACCGCGATCCGGCCGAGCGCCGCGCCCGGACGGAGCGGGCCATCGGCATCATCGGCGAGCAGCTGCTCCTGGTGCGCAGCCGGGTGGAGGCCATGCAGCAGCTGGAGGCGCGCTACCAGCGCCGTCTGGAGCGCCTCACGGAGCGCCTGGCCCGGCTCAGCACCCCCGCCCCGGCCTGACCGCGGCCCGCCGGCCGTCCGGCCGGACGATTGACATCCGCCAGCGGCCGGATAAGGTGTGGCCACGCCCGCCCCGCCGCGGCCGATCGCACCGGGAGCGGCACCAGCAGAGGGAGACCAGCAGATGCACAGTCCTGCCC
>DATLLM010000077.1:0-3107 GCA_035537855.1 Chloroflexota bacterium
CGCTCCGGGCGCCCCGCCGCCCCGACTCACCCCGGCTCACCCCGGCGGGGGATCGTTGGGCAGCCCCGTGCGGTAATTCAGGCGGGTGGGGGCGTAGCCGTCGTCCCAGCTGCGCCGGGGGCCCTTCCAGCCGCCCTGCCAGGTGAGGGTGCGCTCGCTGCGCCAGGGGCGGCGCTCCCAGGCGGGGCCGCGGAAGGGGTCGTAGCTGCGGTACTGCCAGTCGATCAGCTCCTCGTGCAGGCGGTCCCTGACGGCGGCGTAGGCGGGGTCGTCGATGCGGTTCTGGAGCTCGTCCGGGTCGCTGCTGCGGTCGTAGAGCTCGTCCGTGTCCAGGAGGTTGATGGCCAGCTTGTGGGGCCCCTTGACGATCGCCCGCATGGGGGTGAAGCCGCCCCAGCTGTCGGCCGGCAGCTCGTAGCGGTGGAACTCGACGAAGACCGGGCGCTGCGGGTCCTCCGGGCCCCCGCGGAGGAGGGGGCCGAGGCTCTCGCCTTCGAGCGCCGGCGGCACCGGCAGCCCGGCCAGGTCGAGCATGGTGGGCAGGACGTCGATGTGGCTGGCCAGGGTGTCCAGGCGGGTGCCGGCCGCGGCCCGCCCGGGCAGGCGGACGATCAGGGGGATGTTGATGTTGGACTCGTAGACCGAGGCGCCTTTGGCGTAGATCCCGTGGGCGCCGAGCTGCTCGCCGTGGTCCGAGGTGAAGACGATGTAGGTCTCCTCGGGCGCGAGGCGGTCGACGGCGTCGATCACGCGCCCGATCTCGGCGTCGACGAAGCTGTTGCAGCCGAAGTACATGGGGTTGACGGCGTAGCCGGTGCGCTCCCGGGCCCGGGCGGCCGACCAGTCCCGCTGGTGCTGGGGCTTCCCCTCCAGGCCGTCGAACGCGGCCGGCCCGAGGGGATAGCGGTAGTCCACGAAGCGCTCGGCGTACTCCGGGGGGCAGGTGAAGGGGCCGTGCGGCTCGTCGTAGGAGACGGCGAGGACGAAGGGCCGGTCGGGCTCCCGGCTCGCCGCCGCGAGGAAGTCGATCGCCCGGTCCGAGACGCGGTGGGCCCACGTCCACTCCGCCTTGACGTCGTGCTCGCGCAGGGCCTGGGGGGTGGTCAGGCCGTTGCGCCACAGGCTGCGCTCCTGCGGGGTCAGCGTCTCCAGGTGGCGCCGCCCGTCGTACCAGTAGCGGTCGTCCCAGCCGTCGGGGCAGACCCCGGTGCCGAAGTAGTCGTGCCCGTCCAGGTGCCACTTGCCGGTGTAGGCGGTGCGGTAGCCGTGGTCGCGGAAGCGCTGCCCCATGTGCGTGAAGGTCTGCCCCAGCGGCAGCCCGTTGACCCAGGCGCCGTTGGCGTGGGGGAAGAAGCCGGTGAACAGGGCGGCCCGGGCGGGCGTGCAGAGCGGATCGGTGGTGTAGGCGTGATTGAAGGTGACCCCCTCGGCGGCGAGGCGGTCGATGTGCGGCGTCTGCATCTCCGGGTGGCCGTAGCAGCCCAGGACGTTGGTCGCCTGGGTGTCGGTCATGACGAAGACGAAGCTCGGCGACGGCATGGCGCTCTCCTCTGCTCCGGGTTCGGTGCGGCCCCCGGCGCGCGGGCCAGCGACCGCCGGGGTGAGGGTACGGGAAGGGGCGCCGGTCACCCGGACGCGGCGCGCCTCGTGCTGGACACCGTGCTCCGGGGCGCAGCGGCCCCGACGGCCGGGGCCGGTCGGGCCCTACGACGCAGGGAGGGCGACGAATGAGCACGACCACCGCGCGCTCCGGGGCCCGGGTCGGGCGGGTCGTATCCCGGACGGGCCAGACGGGCCAGACGGGCCAGACGGGCCGGACGGGCCGGACGGGCCGGACGGGCCGGACGGGCTAGACGGGCTAGACGGGCCAGACGGGCTAGCGGTACTGGTCGAAGACCACCTGCACCTGCTGCCTCATCTCCTGCATGGCGGCGTCCGGCCCGAGCTTGCCGGCGAGCATCGTGTCCACCGCGGTGTTCATCGCCGTCTGGATGTCCGCCGCGCCGGGGTAGGGGAAGTAGGCGGTGTTGCGCGCCTGCAGGAGCAGCTCGTTCGCCCGCCGGCGCCAGGGCTGCCGTTGCAGCGCGGCGGGGTCGTTGGCCACGGCGTGGATGCAGGCCTGGTCCCACGACCCCTGCGGCTCCTGGATGAAGCGCTGCCCTTCGGCCGAGGCTTGGTAGCGGGTGAACTCCCAGCCGGCGTCCTTGTGCGCCGCCGCCGCCGGCACGACGCCCGACGTGGCGGCGACGAAGCCGAACGTCTTCCCTCTGGCGCTCGGCCCGCCGGGCATCGGCCACTGGGCGACGGCGACGGAGGGCTCGGCCGCCATCGCGTCCCGGGGCACGACCCAGATCCCGGCCAGGGCGACACCGGTCGCGCCTTTGCCCAGGGCCTCGCCCGTCCCCTTGGGGAAGAGCTTCTGGAACTCGTCCAGGACGCCCTTGCCGCCGAGGGCAGCGACGGTGTCCGCGATCCACTTCAGGGCCTCGACGCCGGCGGGGGTGGCGAAGCCGGGCTGGCTGCCGTCGGCGCTGATCAGGGGCACGCCGTTGGCCTGGAAGTAGAGCACCGCCGTCGGCCCGCCGATCTGCCAGGTGGGGTGGAAGCCGATCCGGTCGGGCTGCCCCGAGCCGTCGTCGTGGCGCAGGCGCTGCACCGCCTGGCGGAAGTCGTCCCAGGACTCGGGCGCCCGGTCCGGGTTGAGGCCGGCTTCGCGGTAGACGCGCTCGTTGACGTAGATCGAGCGCACGTTGGAGTGGTGGGGCAGGCCGTAGACCTTCCCCCGGAAGACGGCGCCGGCGGTCGAGCCGACGTAGTACTGGTCCATCGCCACCTTGTCGCGGGCGATGTAGGGGTCGAGCGGGGCGAACATCCCCTTGTAGGCGGCGACCTGGATGGTCTCGAAGCTGCCGAAGTAGGCGTCGGCGACGACGCCGCCGGCGAGCGTCGCCTGGAACTTCTCGAAGGTGACGCCCATGCTCAGCTCGCCCGTCCAGCCCTCGTGGCGGCGCTTGAAGTCCTCCCAGGCGGGGGCGATCGACGGGTTGTTGTCCGCGATCGACCACCAGACGTCGACCTTCTGCGGTCCGGTCGCGCCGGGCCGGGCC
>DATLLM010000078.1:0-2833 GCA_035537855.1 Chloroflexota bacterium
TTGTTGATGGGGGCGGCGGGAGGGGGACTGGCCACCGTGCTCGCGGCCTGCGGCGCGCCACAGTCGCCGTCGACCGGCACCGCCGGCGGGGCCGGCGGGGCGCCGGAGAAGATCGTCTGGTCCACCTTCCGCGGCGGCGCAGACGGGGGGAAGTGGCGCCAGATGCAGATCGACCGCTACCAGGCCAAGTTCCCCCGCACCAAAGTCGACCTGCAGGTGCTCACCCAGGACTACCCCAAGCAGTTCGCCCTGGCCGCGGCGGGCTCGCTCGGAGACGTCTACGCGTGGGACCCCTCCCACTGGGTCTTCTACGACGCCATCAACCGCCGCGTCATCCGTCCCGTGGACGAGTACCTCAAGCGCGACAAGTTCGACCTGGGCCAGTTCTACAAGCCCTTCAACGAGTACCAGCGCTGGGACGGCAAGACCTGGGGGCTGCCCTCCTGGGGGTGGACGGGGCACGACGGCCTGCTCTACAACACCGAGATCGCCCAGCAGGCGGGCGTCACCTTCCCCGACCCCAAGTCCGCCCAGTGGACGATGCAGTCCCTCTACGACATCGTCGTCCGCCTGAATCGCCTGGTCTCTCCCGCCGGGGGCTTCGCCCTCAGCACCACCCTCCCCGGGGCGATCGCCGTGACCATCTTCTGCCGCGCCGGGAACGGGGACAACCTGAGCGCGGACGGGAAGAAGTCGCTCCTGCTGGACGCCAAGAACAAGGAGGCCATGCGCTGGGTCTACGACCTGGCCCATAAGGAGAAGGCGGTCGCCACCCCCGGGCGCTACGAGGGCAACGTCGGCGACCTGTTCATGAACGGCAAGGTGGCGATGGAGCAGGCCGGGTCCCTCTCCGTCTTCACCCGCAACAAGGCGAACACCGGCGGGCAGCTCAAGTTCAAGTCCGTCCTCTTCCCCAAGCGCCAGGACGGCAAGCGTCCCTCGCAGCTGCGCGGGGGCACCTGGAACGTGGGCGTGGAGAGCGCCGGGACCCGCAGCCCGGACGCCGCCTGGGAGCTGATCAAGCTGATCACCGACCGGGAGGGCGCGCTCACCCTCAACACCATCGGCGGCGAAGGGGCCCTCGTCCGTCCGGACATCATGACCGACGCCTACTTCGCGGACCCCAACTTCAAGGTCTACCTGGAGAACTTCGAGAACGCCATGGTGCACATCGTGCCCTCCAACTTCCGGGGGCAGGAGTTCGAGACCACCGTGAACGACTCGGGTCTCCCCTGGTACAAGGGGGAGGTCGGGATGGACGACGGCCTGCGCACCTGGAACGAGGCCATCCAGCGGGTGCTCGACCAGCCCGCCGTCGGCTGATCCCCGCCGGCCCCGCAGGCGCCCGGCGGGGTACGCTGCTGTCGGTGTCCGAGCACGACGCGGCCCCGCCGCCCCGCTTCCCGCCCGCCGTTGCGGCGCTCCTGGAGGGGAGCGGGGGGGCGGGCGAGTCGACGCTGGTGTGGGCCTTCGCCCCCGGGCGAACGACCTGGCGGCTGCGCCGCCCGGGGGGTGAGGTGTGGTACCTCAAGGTGGCGCCCGCGGGGGCGTCCCCCTCCCTGGCGGACGAGGCGGTGCGGATGCGCTGGCTTGGCCCGCGGCTGGTCGTCCCCCGCGTGCTCGGGCAGGGCCAGGACGGGGGGCAGGAGTGGCTGCTCACCGCCGCCGTAGACGGGACGAGCGCCGTCGACCCGGCGCTGCGCGCCGATCCGGAGCGGCTGGTGCCCCTGCTGGCGGAGGGGCTGCGGCGCTTCCACCGTCTCCCCTGGCGGGAGTGTCCGTTCGACTCACGCCTCGACCGCGTCCTGGAGACCGTGCGCGAGCACCTGCGCGACGGGCGGGGCGATCCGGAGTGCGTGCTGCAACGGCACGGAGGTCGCACCGCCGCCGAGGCGTTGCGCTATCTGGAAACGGTGCGCCCGCCGGCGGAGGACCTGGTGGTCTGCCACGGCGACTACTGCGTGCCCAACGTGCTCGTCCGCGGCTGGCGGATCGCCGGATTCGTCGACCTGGGGGCGGTCGGGGTCGCCGACCGCTGGCGCGACCTGGGCATCGCCCTGTGGAGCGTGACCCGCAACCTGGGGCCCGGCTGGGAGGACCGGTTCCTCGAGGCCTACGGCGTGCCGCGCGACCCGCAGCGGCTGGCCTACTACGTCCTGCTCTACGACCTGCTGCCCTGAGCCCCGGCCGGCCCCGCGCCGGCCGGCCCCACCGCCGGGGCGGTCAGGACGGCGCAGCGCCCTGGGTGGCGACGTAGACGGCGTAGATGGACTGGCTCGCGGCCATGAACAGCCGATTGCGCTTGGGGCCGCCGAAGGTCACGTTGGCCACGGCCTCCGGGAGCCGGATGCGCCCGAGCAGCTTCCCCTCCGGGCTCCAGACGGTCACCCCGTTGTAACCCACGTTGCGCCCGGCGTTGCTCGAGATCCAGATGTTGCCGTAGACGTCCGCCCGCATCCCGTCCGGCCCGCACTTGATCCCGTCCACGGTGCAGTCGGTGAAGGTGCGCATGTCGGACAGGGTGTGGTCGTCGTTCACCGTGAAGACGGCGACGTCCCGGCGCCCGCTGCTGACCACGTAGAGCCGGCGGTGGTCGGGCGAGAAGCAGAGCCCGTTGGGGTTGGGCACCTGCTCGGCGGTGACCACCACCTCCAGCTCGCCGCCGGCGTCCCGGCGGTAGACCCGGGTGGGCAGCTCCCGCCGGGCCCGCCCCTGCTCCGGGGGCTGTCCGAGGCGGGGGTTGAGGCGCCCGTCGGGGTTGCTCGGCCCCCCGGCGGCGTCCGGCTGCCCCTCGTAGAGCTGCCCGCCGTAGGGCGGGTCGGTGAACCAGACG
>DATLLM010000079.1:0-12289 GCA_035537855.1 Chloroflexota bacterium
CCCCTCACGCCCCCGAGGACGCCCGGGACCCCCAGGAGGGCCCCGCGCCGCGGCCGCGGTCAGAGGGTCGAAGGGGCCCAGAGGGTCACGGTCCCCGGAGGCGGACGGCGAGAGCGCTCCCGTCGCCGTCAACCGCTCGGCCCTCCACGACTACAGCATCGAGGACCGCTTCGAGGCCGGGCTCGTCCTGACCGGCACGGAGGTCAAGTCGCTGCGCGAGGGCCGGGTCAGCCTGCGCGAGGGCTTCGTGCGCGTCGCCAGCGGCGAGGCCTGGCTGGAAGGGGTGCACATCCCCAAGTACGAGCACGGGACGTACATCAACCACGAGCCCGACCGCTCGCGGAAGCTGCTCCTGCACCGGGCGCAGATCACCGAGCTGCGCGCCCGCAGCCAGGCGCAGGGCTATACCATCGTGCCCCTTCGGTTATACTTCAAGGGCGGGCGGGCGAAGCTGGAGGTGGCCCTGGCGAAGGGCCGGCGCCAGTACGACAAGCGCCAGGCGATCGCCGAGCGGGAGTCCCGCCAGGAGATCGCCCGGGCGATGCGCTCCCGGGAGTGACTCCCCGGACGCGCGGCCCAACCGCTTCACAACCGCATCGGGCTGCTGAGGGCCTGATCCCCCACGGGGATGACGGGTTTCGACAGGGCAGTGAGAATAGACGTGGCGAGCCGAGGTGTCCGTCGCCTTCTCGTTAAACAACGGACACGGCATTAACTGCCACCAATCGCGAGCCTCAGCTCGCACTCGCCGCCTAAGTAATTAGGTAGCCGTCCGCCGGTGCCTCACCCCGATGGGCACCGGACGGGCGCGATAATGTCGGGGTGCTCCGGAATCGGGCCCCTCGATTCCGGCTAAGACTAAGGGGCTGGCGCCTGCGGCACGTTGCCGGCCCGGGCCAACGGCGCGACACTTAACGAACCGGCTACGCTCGTAGGCACGTCTAGTCGACCTGTTCTGGACGGGGCGTTCAACTCGCCCCCATCTCCACCACCGCTCACCCTGCCTCACGCGCTGCGCGGGCGGCGTCCTCTCGGACGCCGCCCGTTCCGCGTTCCGGCACCCCCGCTCACGGAGCCGCACTGAGCGCCGGCGGATCGGGCGTCCACGGGGGCAGGCCGCGCGCCCGCGCGGCGGCCTCCTCCGCGGCCGCGTCGTAGGGCACGCGCCGCTGCTCGACCACCCAGCCGCCGTCGACGACGCTGAGCACGGTGTAGGCCGCCAGCGCCTTGCGGTCGATGGGCAGGCCGACGCTGGCCACGTTGATCAGCAGGGCGAAGGGCGCCGGCCGCACGAACCCCAGGTGGTAGTGGCCGAAAGCGATCGCGCTCGCCCCGGTGCCGCCGTAGGCGGCGGCCACCTCAGCCGCCGCGTTGTGCGGGCCGCCGCAGCGGTCGGTCGTGCTGCGCGGACTGGAGTGCACCACGAGCAGATCCCCCGCCGGCGTCGACTCCCGCCAGCTGAAGGGCAGCGCCCTCAGCTCGTCCAGCAGCCCGGCGGGCAGCGCGGCGCGCGACCAGGCGTGCTGCGCCCGGTAGGCCCGCTCGTACCGGCCGGCGCCGTACGGCGGCACGGCGGCGACCAGCGCTTCGTCCTCGTTGCCCAGCAGCAGCGCCCACCCCAGGTCCTTCAGGCGCTGCCAGACCTCGCGCGGTCGCGGCCCGCCCTGCAGGTGATCGCCGGCGACGACGATGCGGTCGAACGGCCCCTCCGCCGCCAGGGCGGCCGCGACCGCTTCGAGGCCGGCCAGGTTGGCGTGGACGTCGGAGAGGAGGGCGACGCGGAGGCCGGCGCTCAGACCCGCGGCTCCCAGTCCGCCGGCACCGTCCGGTCGCGCTCCAGACGGTCGAGCACGCCCTGCAGGCGCGGCAGGGCGCGTACCGGCGGCAGACCCGCCGCCGGATCGAACATGGCCTCCTCGTAGCGCCGCACGATCCGCTCGGCGTCCGAGAACATGGGCGTGATCGGCTGCAAACGGGAGAACTCCAGGGTGCGCACCAGGTTCTCCTCGTGTTGGGGCGTATCCGGCCGGAGGTAGTCGGGGCTGTTGGCCACGCTCCGCCGGGCGGGCACGGCCCGGCCGAGACGGGCCTGGAGGCGCATCCCCTCAACCGAGACGAGGTACTTGACGAACGTCCAGCCGTCCTCCGGCCGGCGCGGCCGGGCGGGCAGGCCGACGCCGTCCGACGTCTCGCGCGTGTAGCGCTCGCCGTCCGGCGCCTTGGGGTAGACGGTCACGTCCCAGTCCGGCAGCACGTCCGCCCGGGCCTGGATGTCCGGCCGGCTGCTGGCGAACGCGCTCCACATGGCCGCCCGCCCGGCGAGGAACGGATTCCCCACCCCGGGAAAGTCGGACGGACCGGGCACCACCCGGTGCCGCGTCCGCAGGGCCACCAGCCACTCGTAAGCCTGCACCGTCTCCGGGAGATTGAACGTCCACCGCCGGCCGGAGTTGTCGAGCAGCCGCGCTCCGGCCGACCAGAGGAGCCCCAGGTCGTTGCGGAACACGGGCCGGGTGGCGAGGCCGGCCGTGGTCATCGCTTCGCCCTCGAACGTCGACGTCTTCCGCGCCAGGTCGAGCCAGTGCTCGACCGTCCAGCTCCCGTCCGTCGGCGGCGGGGCGAGCCCGGCCTCCCCGAAGACCTGGCGGTTGAACCAGATCATGTCCCCCCCGGTGTTGAAGGGCATGGCGTAGAGCCGGCCCTGACCGTGGCGGGAGGCGGCGCGGTCGTAGCGGAAGGCGGCGATGGAGCGGGGGAAGAAGTCGGCCGGAATCATCTCCCGGGCGTCCCGGGCGAACAGGTCGTCCAGCTCGTGGTACATCAGGCGGTCGGCGTAGTAGGGCAGCGGCTCGTCGTCGATCCGCCAGACGTCCGGCGCCGTGCCGGCGACGAGCTGGGCCAGGTACCCGGGGAGGCAATCCTGCCCTGAGCCGGTGCCGGCGGTGCAGGGCTCGTACCGCACGCTCAGTCCGGTCTGGAGGGCGTTGTAGGCGTCGACCACCGTGCTCCACAACGGCGCCTCGGTGGCGTTCCCGCCGGCGGCGAAGCGCACCGTGCGCTCTCCGGCGGTGTTGGCCTCCGGGACCGCCGGCGCCGGACCGGCGCAGGCGCAGAGCACGCCGGCCACGGCCTGGCCGGTCAGGCCCAGGGCAAGGCGCCGCGTGCGCCCGCCGACTCGCCTCACGTCCCGCTGCTCCCTCTGATCCCGCCCCGGCCCATCATACAGGTCCCTCCAAGACGGCACCCGGTGCCCGCGGTTAAGACCGGGCGGCGCCGCCGGTGAGAGTCGGTTAAGGGCGGCCCTCAGAACGAGAGCCGCAGCACCTGCTGGGCGTCGACCAGGTGCCCGAAGCGCCCGTACAGCCGGATCGCCGGCAGCTCCTGCGGGTCGCGCGGCACGTGCAGCAGGTAGCGCTTGTGGCCCCGGCGGTCGAGATCGGCCAGGGCGCCGGCCAGGAGGGCGGCCCCGATCCCCAGGCCGCGCACCCCGGCGTCGACCACCAGGCGGCGGACGTAGCCCCACTCCTCCACCCGCGGATCGGCGAAGCGCTCGGAGTCCTCGCGCCAGCGCCAGCCCCACTGCTCTCCCAGGGGCACGGCGGCGCAGACCCCGACCGTCTCGCCCGCCCACTGGGCCTCGATCCGGCCCCGCCGGCGGCGCACGGTCACGCCCTCGGGAAGCGGGTCGAGCGCCGGCAGGGCGTCCGGGGCCGTCGTGCCGCTGAACGCCAGCAAGTCCCGCGGCTGGCGGAAGCCGGCGGCGCGCAGGGGCGCCCAGAGGTGCGGCCAGTGCCGCGAGAGCTGCGTGCCGAAGGGCAGGAAGCCGGGGCCGCCGCGGAAGGCCTCGAGACCGGGTAGGCCCTGCCCGCGCGTCCAGCCGACGACCCGGGCGGCGAGCGTCGCGCCGGCGTCGAGCGACTCCGACCAGCCCGGCCAGCAGAACAGCCAGAAGAGGGAGAGGTGGGTGCGGTGCACCCACTCCGGGCCGTCCCCCGGCGCGGCCCCGTAGCCCCAACCGTTGTCGACCACCCCCGTCTGGGCGGCGGCCAGCAGGTCCTCGCCGTCCACCGCCAGCAGGATGCGGGACTCCACGAGTCCGGGGGTGTAGAAGGGCCAGGCCGAGTGGCGGGACAGGCCCCGCTCGACGTCCTCGTCGGACAACCCGATCCCCGGCGGGGCGAGCCGGGCGTGCGCCCGGGCGAGGGCGGCCAACCGGGGGAGCCAGTCCGGACTGTAGGGGAGCACCTCCAGTGGCACACCCCCAGTCTATCGCGACGCCCCAGTCCGCTGCGCGGCGGTCCGCTGTCCGCTGACCAGGGTGCGAAGTCCGAAGGTGGAAGTCCGGGGTGCGGGGACGGCCGATGGGCCCCGGTACAATGTCCCCCTTCGGCAAGAGGCAGGAGGTAAGCATGCCCGACACCCTCGGCGTCGCCATCGTCGGCACCGGCACCATCGCCAACCAGCACGCCCGGTCCCTGGTCAACCACGCCCCGGCGCGGATGGTCAGCGTCTTCGACGTCCTCGGCGACCGGGCCCAGGAGTTCTCCGCCCGGTGGAAGATTCCCGGCGTGGCCCAGAGCATCGACGACGTCCTCTCCAACCCCGAGGTCGACGCCGTCATCGTGGCCACGCCGCCGTTCGCCCACATGGAGCCGACGATCGCGGCCCTCGAAGCGGGCAAGCACGTGCTCTGCGAGAAGCCCTTCGCGCTCGACCCGAACGAGGCGGAGCGGATGACCGAGACGGCCGAGCGCACCGGCCGCTCCCTGGCCGTCGCCTCAGCCCGGCTGCGCTGCGGGGCGGCGATGCGCCGCGCCCAGCAGCTCGCCTCGTCCGGCGAGCTGGGAGACGTCTACCACGTCCGCTCGAGCCAGTTCCGCGTCCGCGGGCGGCCGGGGATCGACATCCTCAAGGACGTGCACTGGTTCATCGACTCCCGCCGCGCCGGCGGCGGCGCCCTCATCGACATCGGCGTCTACCAGATCGACGCCCTGCTCTGGCTGCTGGGCAATCCGCGGGTCAAGACGGTGCTGTGCACCACCAAGATGGGCATCGGGGACCCGGCGCCGGCGCCCCTGAAGCAGGACGTCGAGGACCACGCCGTGGTCATGTTCACCTGCGAGAACGGGGCCTCCGGCATCCTGGAGATCACCTGGTCGTCCAACATCTCGGGGGCGGACGCCCTGCTGGTCTTCGGCGCGCGGGGCGGGCTGCGCTTCGATCCCCTGACCTACATCGAGCCGGGGCGGATCAATCCCCAGCGCGGCCGGGAGGAGCGCGTCCTGCCGCGGAACGTCGACGACGGCAACACGGACGGCTTCGGCAGCGTCTCCCAGCAGTTCGTCGACGCCGTGCTCGCCGGAAAACAGCCGTACACTCCCGCGCGGGACGGGCTGGAGGTCACGCGGGTGATGCACGCCGCCTACGAGTCGGCGAAGACCGGGCAGGCCGTGCAGCTGTCGTAGCCGGGGCGGCGGGCTCGGCCGGCGCCGGCGTGCCGTTGACGCCGGCGTGGGCGGCGCCGTTGACCGCCGCCCCCGTCCGCCGCTCGCCCTTCCAGCGCTCGGCGCGGGCCCGCAGCTCCCGCGCCTGCTCCAGCGTCGCCGGGGAGACGCCGCCGAGCATCTGGGCCAGCTCCTGGGCGCGTTGATCGGCGTCGAGCGGCGTGACCGTGGTCACGGTGCGGCTCGCCTGCTCTCGCTTGGCGATGAAGAAGTGGCGGTCGCCGTAGGCGGCGATCTGGGGCAGGTGGGTGACGCTGAGCACCTGGTGCTCGCGCGCCAGCTGGGCCAGCTTCTCGCCGAGAGTCTGGCCGCTGCGCCCCCCGATGCCGGTGTCGACCTCGTCGAAGATCAAGGTCGGCGTGCGGTCGACGGCGGAGAGGACGGTCTTGAGCGCCAGCAGGATGCGCGAGAGCTCGCCGCCCGAGGCCGTCCGCGCGACGGGCTTCGGCGGCTCCCCGGCGTTGGGGGCGAAGCGGAACTCCACCTCGTCCACCCCGCTCTCGTCGAACGCCACGCGCCGCCCCTGCAGATCGACGCCGGCGGGGTCCGGGCGGTGCAGCAGGGCGACCTCGAACGCGCCACGCAGGCGCAGGGCCTCCAGCTCGGCGGCGACGGCCGCGGCCAGCCGCGTCCCGGCGGCCTCCCGGGCGGCGGAGAGCGAGCCGGCGGCGGCGGCGATCTCGCTCTCCAGAGCGGCGACCCGCGTTTCCAGCTGCGCCGCCCGGGCCTCGCGGTTGACCAGCGCGTCCAGCTCGGTCCCGGCGCGCGCGCCGAAGGCGAGCACCTCCTCGACCGTCGCCCCGTACTTGCGTTGCAGGTTGCGCAACAGGTCGAGCCGCTCCTCCACCTCCTCGAGGCGCGCCGGGGCGAGGTCGACCGCTTCGCTGTACGCCCGCAGCGCCTGGCCCACCTCCTCGACGTGGGCGAGCGCCTCGATCATTCCCTGCTCCTGCGCCGCCATCTCCGGGTCGATCCGGATCAGCTGGGCCAGGTCGCGGCTCGCCCGGCCGAGGAGGTCGACCACGCTCGGGGCGTCGTCGCTGCCGCTGGCGTCGCCGCTGAGCGCCGAGTGCACCGCCGTGGCCAGCTCGGCCAGGCGAGCGGCGTTGACCAGCAGCGTCCGCTCCCGGGTGAGCTGCTCCTCCTCGCCGGGCCGCAGCTTCGCGCCGTCGATCTCTTCGATCTGGAACGAGAGCAGGTCGATGCGCCGCGCCGCCTCGCGCTCGTCCTGCTGCAGCGAGCGCCACTCGGCGCGCACCGCCCGCCACTCCGTGACCAGCGCGGCGACCGCCTGACGGCGCCCCATCAAGGCCCCGAAGCGGTCGAGCAGATCGCGCTGCGCTTCGGGGCGCAGGAGCGAGAGGTGCTCGTGCTGGCCGTGGATGTCCACGAGCTGGCCGCCAACCTGGGCGAGCGTCGCCACCGGCACCGCCCGCCCGTTGACCCGGGCCACGCTGCGCCCGCTGCGGCTCATCTCCCGGGCCAGGATGACCTGCAGCGGCGGCTCGGCCTGGCCGCCCGGCCCGCCGCCGGCGCCGTCGTCGAACGAGCCGTCGAGGCCGAGCCCCTCCAGCGTCGCCCGCAACCCCTCGCCGGTCCCCGGTGGGAGCAGGAAGATGGCCTCGACCAGGGCGCGGTCGGTGCCGGTGCGGATGGTTTCGGTGGTCACCCGGCCCCCGAGCACGGCGCCGAGGGCGTCGATGATGATCGACTTGCCGGCGCCGGTCTCCCCGGTGAGCACGTTGAGGCCCTCGCCGAAGGGGATCTGCACCCCTTCCAGCAGGGCGAAGTTGCGGATCGTCAGCTCCTGGAGCATTGCCCTGAGCGGCCCCTCGGCCTGCGATAAGTGTAGCCGCGATTCGGGCCCGCACGACCCGCGAGCACGCGACTCAGTGGTCGTCCGGGGACGGCGTATCCGGAGGCAGCGGTGGCTCGATCGGTGCCCGCTGCAGCTTGGCCACCAGCATGGCGTGGAAATAGTGCTTGGGCCGTACCCGGGCGAAACGGGCCCGCACCGCGCCGCCGGTGATCCCGATGCGGTCGCCGTCGTCGACGGTGACGGAGGTGCCGCTGTCGATGAAGAGCACGGCGTCGTGCTGCGGCGGCGGCGGGGTGAGCACCACCTCGACGTCCAGCCGGCTGTGCGCCGGGAAGACGATCGGATTCGGGAAGGAGATGAAGGGCAGCACCGGAGCCATGACCACCGCCTCCATGTCCGGCGGCAGCACCGGCCCGTGCGCCGCCAGGTTGGAGCCGGTCGTGCCGGTCGGCGTCGAGACGAGCAGCCCGTCGGCGGCGTAGGTGGTCAGGTACTGACCGTCCGCCCAGGTGTGCAGGCGCAGCAGCTTGTTCGCCCGCCCGCGGGAGATCAGCGCCTCGTTGACCGCCAGGTACCGGCTCAGCAGCCGCCCCGCGCGGCGGTGCTCGACGGCCAGGGTCAGGCGCTCCTCCACCCAGAAGTGCCCCCGCAGCAGCCCCGGCAGGCGCGAGCCGAACTCCTCCGGATCGAATTCGGCGAGGAAGCCCATCTTGCCGAAGTTGACCCCCACGATGGGCACGCCGAGCGGCGCCGTCAGGCGGGCGCCACGGATCAGGGTGCCGTCTCCGCCGAAGCAGATGACCAGGTCGGTCTCCGCCAATCGCGCCTCGACCCAGGGCACGTCCCAGGAAGGGGCGAGCCAGACCTCGACCCCGGCCCGCACGGCTTGCTCCTGCGCCGCCAGGGCCAGGCGCCGCGAATCCGGCCGGTGCGGCGCCTCGACCAGCCCGATCCGCCGCGGCGCTGCACCCACGGCGCAGAGTCTAGCCGATGGCCGTCCGGCCCCCCCGGGCAGTCCGCTATACTGCCCCGGCCTGTCCCGGCGCCGCCAGCCAGCACCGCAGCCGCCCCCGAAGCGACCCCCGGCACCGGTCGAGACAGCGCCACTGCCACCACGTGACGGTCCTCCTCCGCCTCCTCGGCTACGCGCGGCCCCACTGGCGAATCCTCGCCGTGGCGGTGGTGACGATGACGACGGAGTCGGCGGTGCGCACCATCCCGGCCTGGTTCTCCAAGACGATCATCGATCGCGCCGCCGCCGACGGCACGCCCTGGTTCCTGTTCCTGATCGTACTGGGGTACTTCGCCGCCTCGGCCGTCGCCCGGGCCCTGGCCTCGGTCCAGAACTACTGCACCGAGTGGCTCGGGCAGGGGGTGGTGCACGACCTGCGCAACAGCCTGTACCGCCACCTGCAGGCCAAGAGCATGTCCTTCTACGACGCCAACCAGACGGGGCAGCTGATGTCCCGGGTGACGAGCGACGTCGGGCAGGTGCAGCAGTTCGTCTCCCAGGGCGTGATCCGCATCCTGGACTCGGCGACCAGCATCGCCATCTTCCTGGCCGTGATGTTCGCCCTCGACGTGCAGCTGACCCTGATCTCGCTCCTGGCCGCACCGGTGATCCTGTTCACCCAGCTGCGCGTGCGGCGCACCACCGGCACCTACCGCGAGATCCAGCGCCTGATGGCCCACCTGAGCACGATCCTGCAAGAGAACGTGGCCGCGGTGAAGCTGGTCAAGGCCTACAACCGCGAGCCGCACGAGAGCCGGCGCTTCCTTGACCAGTTCTGGGAGGTGCGCAACCGGCGCCTGCAGACCACGCGGGTGATGGGCGCCTGGTCGCAGGTGCAGGAGGTGGCCACCGGCCTCTCCACGGTGCTCGTCCTCGTCGCCGGCTCGCTGCGGGTGATGGAGGGCAGCCTGACCGTCGGCGAGCTCTTCGCCTTCCAGGCGTACGCCGCCATGCTGTGGGGCCCGGTGCGCTTCTTCGGCTTCATCAACCAGTCGGTGCAGCAGGCCCTCGCCGCCGGGGAGCGCGTCTTCGAGGTCGTGGACTGGCCCCTGGACGTCGAGGAGCGACCGGGCGCGCTCGTGCTGCCGTCGCTCGAAGGCCGGCTGGCGTTCGACGGCGTCTCCTTCGGCTACCCCAAGGGGGGCACGCTGCTGCACGGGATCAGCCTCGACGTGCCGCCGGGCACGTCGCTCGCCCTGGTCGGCCCGTCCGGATCGGGGAAGACCACCCTGGCCAACCTCATCCCCCGCTTCTACGACGTGACCGCCGGCTGCGTCCGGGTGGACGGGCACGACGTGCGCGACGTCACCTTGCAGTCCCTGCGCGCCCAGATCGGGATCGTCCTGCAGGAGACCTTCCTCTTCAATACCACCGTGCGCGAGAACATCCGCTACGGCCGGTCCGGGGCGCCCGAGGCCGCGGTCGAGGCGGCCGCCCGCGCCGCCAGCGCGCACGGCTTCATCACCGAGTTCCCGGAGGGCTACGACACCCTCATCGGCGAGCGGGGGGTGCGCCTCTCGGGGGGCCAGCGGCAGCGCCTGGCCATCGCCCGGGCCATCCTGGTCGACCCCCGCATCCTGATCCTGGACGAGGCCACCTCCAGCGTGGACACCCGCACCGACTTCGAGATCCAGCGCGCCCTCGACGGGCTGATGCGCGGCCGCACCACGGTGGTCATCGCCCACCGCCTCTCCACCGTGCTGCGGGCGACGCGCATCGCCTACCTGGAGCGCGGCCGGGTGGTGGCCAGCGGCAGCCACGCCGGACTGCTGGACGACTGCCCGCCGTACCGCCAGCTCTACGAGACTCAGTTCAAGCGCCAGGAGGCGGACGGGCCGCCGCCGGCCGGGGACGGCGCGGAGGTCGCGGCGCGGGCGTGAGGAGCACTCTCGGCCGGCTCTACGTCTACGCCCGCCCCTACTTCTGGCACTGGAGCCTCGCCGGGCTCTCGCTGCTGGCGGTCTCCGTGCTGCAGCTCGTCCCGCCGTGGGTCACCAAGACGGTCATCGACAGCGTCATCCCGGCGGGCGACCGGCGGTTGCTCTTCGCCGCCGCCGGGGCGCTGGTGGCGCTGCACCTGTTGCGCGGCGCGATGGCCTACGTCAACCGCTACGTCGTCACCTGGGTCGGCCAGCACGTCCTGTTCGCCATGGGGCGCGACCTGTTCGGTCACGTGCAGCGACTCTCCCTGCGCTTCTACGAGCGGCGCGAATCCGGCGAGATCATGTCCCGCCTGACGGGCGACCTGAACGTCCTCCAGCAGACCCTCTACGGCAACACGATCACCTCCATCGTCGGCGTCTTCAAGCTGGGGATCTACGCCGTCATCCTGCTCGGGCTGAACTGGCGACTCGCCCTGCTGGTGATGTGCACCGCCCCGGCCATGGTCGTGGCCAGCGCGATCACGGCCGCCCTGCTGCGCCCGCGCTACCGCCTCGTGCAGGAGAAAGCGGCCGCGGTGAACACCGTCCTGCAGGAGAACATCTCCGGGGTGCGGGTCGCCAAGGCCTTCGCCCGGGAGCACGCGGCGCTGGACGCGTTCGAGGAGCGTAACCAGGAAAGCATGCGCGCCGCCCTCGACACCCGGGCGGTGCAGGCCGTCTCCGGTCCCCTGGTGCAGCTGATCCAGACCTTCTCGCTCTGCCTCATCCTGTGGTACGGGGGCAGCCTGATCCACCTCGGCGCCCTCACCGTCGGGGCCCTGGTGGCCTTCATGTCCTACGCCGGGGCCTTCTATCAGCCGGTGAACGAGCTGATCCAGGTCAACAACGTCCTCCAGCAGGCCCTGGCCGCCGCCGACCGCATCTTCCAGTTCCTGGACGAGACCCCGGACGTGGTCGACCGCCCGGCCGCCGCCGAGCTGGGCCGCAGCGAAGGACGCGTGCGGCTGGAGGGGGTGGAGTTCGCCTACATCGCCGGGCAGCCGGTGCTGCACGGCATCACCATCGACGCCCTCCCGGGCCAGACCGTCGCCCTCGTGGGCCACACCGGCTCGGGGAAGACGACGATCGTCAACCTCATCCCGCGCTTCTACGATCCCACCGCCGGGCGCATCCTGGTCGACGGCCGTGACGTGCGCGACGTCTCCCTGCGGTCACTGCGCGCCCAGATCGCCGTCGTGCTCCAGGAGACCCAGCTCTTCCACGGCAGCGTGCGCTCCAACCTGCTCTACGGGCGGCTGGACGCCACCGAGGAGGAGCTGGTCCGCGCCGCCCGGCTGGCGAACGCCCACGACTTCGTCGTCGAGCTCCCCGAGGGCTACGACACCGTCGTCAACGAGGGCGGCACCCGCCTCTCCCGGGGGCAGCGCCAGCGCCTCTCCCTCGCCCGGGCGATCCTCAAGGACCCCCGCATCCTGATCCTGGACGAGGCCACGTCGGACGTGGACACGGAGACGGAGCGACTCATTCAGCAAGCCCTGGAGCGGGTGATGACGGGGCGCACCACGTTCGTCATCGCCCACCGCCTGTCCACCGTGCGCAACGCCGACCAGATCGTCGTGCTCGACCACGGACGGATCGTCGAGCAGGGCACCCACGCCTCGCTGCTCGCCCGCGGGGGACGCTACCGCGAGCTCTACGAGATCCAGTTCGCCGCGCCCGAGGCGCTCCGCGCGGCCGGCCAGCCGGTTAAGGGGTGACCTTCCCCTTGCCCTTGCACTTGGGGCAGGTGCCTTTGGCGACGTGGAAGCCGCTCGGCTCGGCCGGATCGGGCCAGCGCTCGTTGATCTGCCCCGTGCCGTCGCAGCGGTTGCAGGTGATGCGGTTGCCGCCCATGACCCGGGGCAGGACGAAGACCAGGACCCCGATGAAGATGACTACGACCAAGAGCCCGCCGAAGACTTCCATCGCCGCTCCCCCTCTGCTGATTCGATTCTAGAGGAACGGGGCCCGACTCTGGTGGCGGGTCGGGGCGCCGCCCGCGACGGCGGTGGTGGGGCGCTCAGTCCGGCTC
>DATLLM010000080.1:0-7464 GCA_035537855.1 Chloroflexota bacterium
GGGCAAGAGAACGCCCCCGCTTCGGGGACGGGGGCGTTCTCTTGCCCAACGCCGCCCGCCCCGGCCGGCGTGCTCCGGTCTCCGGGTTCGCCCGCCCGGTCGGGTACCATCAGCGGCATGGCTGAGCCCTTCGTTCTGGCCATCGACCAGGGGACGACCGGAACCACCGCCCTCGCCGTCGGGCGCTCCGGCGAGGTGCTCGCCCGCGGTTACGCCCCGGTCGATCAGTTCTATCCGCAGCCGGGGTGGGTGGAGCACGACCCGCTTCAGCTCTGGCGGACCGTCCTGGACGCCTCCGGGAAGGCGCTCGCGGCGCTCGGCGGCGGGGCCCGGCCGGTGGCGATCGGGTTGACCAACCAGCGCGAGACGACGGTGGTCTGGGACCGGCGCTCGGGGCAGCCGGTGGGCCCCGCGATCGTCTGGCAGTGCCGGCGCACGGCGCAGCGCTGCGACGAGCTGCGCCACGCCGGGATGTCCGGGCTCTTCCAGGAGCGCACCGGGCTGGTGCTGGACGCCTACTTCTCGGGGACGAAACTGGAGTGGCTCCTCGAGCACGTGCCGGGGCTCGCCACCAGAGCGGAAGCCGGGGAGGTGGCGTTCGGGACGGTGGACAGCTGGATGCTGTGGAACCTGACCGGCGGGCGGGTGCACGCCACGGACGTCTCCAACGCCTCGCGGACGCTGCTCCTGGATGTCGACGCCGGCGCCTGGGCGCCCGACCTGCTCAGCACGCTGCACGTGCCGGAGGCGATCCTGCCCCGGGTGGTGCCCTCCTGCGGCGTCGTCGCGGAGACGGCCGGATCGGGCCCGATCGCGGCCGGGGTGCCCATCGCCGGGATCGCGGGGGATCAGCAGGCGGCGCTGTTCGGGCAGGCCTGCTTCAGCGCGGGAGATGCCAAGACGACCTACGGCACCGGCTGCTTCTTGCTGCTGACCACCGGGCCGCAGCGAGCGCTCTCGCAGAACCGCCTGCTGAGCACGGTCGCCTGGCGGCTGGGCGCGGCGGCGCCCCTGGAGTACGCGCTCGAGGGGAGCGTCTTCACCGGCGGCTCGGTGGTGCAGTGGCTCCGGGACGAGCTGGGGCTGATCGCTTCGGCGTCCGAGACCGCCGCCCTGGCCGGCTCGGTGGCGGACAACGGCGGGGTGTCCTTCGTCCCGGCCTTCACCGGCCTGGGCGCGCCCTACTGGGACCAGCACGCCCGGGGCACGATCACCGGCCTGACCCGCGGGACGACGCGGGCGCATCTCGTCCGCGCGGCGCTCGAAGGCGTCGCCCAGCAGGTGGCGGACGTGGTGGAGGCGATGGCCGCCGATTCCGGGGCCGGCCTGGCGCAGATGAACGTGGACGGCGGCGCGGCGGCGAACGATTTCCTGATGCAGTTCCAGGCGGACGTGCTCGGCTGCCCGGTCGAGCGACCGGCTCAGCTGGAGACGACCGGCCTGGGCGCCGCCTACCTCGCCGGGCTGGCGACGGGCTTCTGGCCGGACGTGGACTCGGTCGCGGGCGCGCGGAGCGTGGAGCGCCGCTTCGAGCCCCTGATGGGCGAAGCGGCGCGGCTGGAGCTGCGCGCCGCCTGGCGGGCGGCCGTCGAGCGGGCGCGCACGGGGCACTGACCGGCCCGCCGGGGGGGCGCAGGGGCCTCCGAACGGCCGTAGACGGGCCTGGCCGGGCCCATACCGGGCCCACCGGGGGCTCCCCCTGAGGCGGAGGCTACAGCGGGCGTTTGGCGGGCATCCCGGCCCGCCGCGGATAGGTGGGGGGCACCGGCCGCAGCTGCTCGACGACGACGAGCACCCGGTTCGGCAGCTCCGGCAGATCGACGGGACGCACCTCAACCAGCCGGCCGCCGAGCACGTCGAGCGCGTGGGCGGCCGCCGGCACCTCGACCTCTGCGCCGCGTGCGCTCTTCTGGGCGATGAAGCGCCCGCCAGCTCGCACGAACGGCAGGCAGAGCTCGCAGAGCACGGCCAGGGGGGCGACGGCGCGGGCGACGGCGACGTCGAAGGCCCCCCGCAGGCGCGCGTCGTGGGCCACGTCTTCGGCCCGCGCGGCGAGCACGCGCACCCCGGCGATCCCCAGCCGGTCGACGGTCTGCGCCACCCAGTCGGCTTTCCGGGCGGTGGCTTCGACCAGCAGCGCGTCGATCTCCGGCCGGACGACGGCCAGCGGCACCCCGGGGAAGCCGGCTCCGGTGCCGACGTCGATCAGGCGGCAGGGCCCGGTCGGGAGGACGAGCAGCAGACTGAGCGAGTCGAGGACGTGCTTGAGGGCGACGTCGACGGGGTCGACCAGCGACGTCAGGCTGACGCTGCGCTTCCCCTCGCGCAGCAGGGTGGCGTAGCGCTCGAAGCGCTGCTGCTGGATTGGGGTGAGGCTGAGGCCCAGGCGCCGGGCGCCGGCGGCGAGCGCGGCGCGCGCCTCACGCTCGCGCTGGGGGGTGGTCGGGCGCCCGCTCACGCTGTCCGTCTGGCCCTCCGTCCGGCCCTCTTCGGGCGAGCTACGCCCCACCTGCGGTGTCCGCCTTGCGGCGTCCGGCCCCGCCGGCCGCGCCGGCCGCGCCGGCGGTGAACGCCGGACGGGCTAAGCGGCGGGCGCCGGCGCCGGTCCGAACTGGATGGGGGTGTGCTGGACGACCGCCCAGGCCTGCACCGGCCAGTAGGAGACCCAGGCCTTGCCGATCAGGTACTCCCGGGGGAGGAAGTCCCAGACGTGGGAGTCGAAGCTGTTGTTGCGGTTGTCCCCGAGGACGAAGAACTCCCCTTCGGGCACCTTCTTCTTGCTGAAGAAGTAGAGGGGCTTGTCCTTGATGTACGGCTCCTCGAGCGGCTTGCCGTCGATATAGACGATGCCCCCGCGGACCTCGACCTCCTCGCCCGGGAGGGCGACGATGCGCTTGATGAGGTCACGCTTGGGGTCCTGCGGCAGGCGGAAGACGACGATGTCTCCCCGCTCGGGCTCGCCTACCATGTAGGCGACCTTGTTCACGAGCAAGTACTGGTTGCTCTGCAGGGTCGGCTGCATGCTGAAGCCTTCGACGCGGAAGTTCTGCACGCCGAGGCGAACGCCGAGGAAGATGACCAGCGTCAGCAGCGCCGTCTCGAGGACGTCCCGCAGCGCGGTTTTGATGACGATCCCTCCCCAAAAACTATAGCAAGGGGTACCCGCCGACTGGCGCCGGGGTGGCCCCGATCCGGCCAACCTCCACCAAGTCTTGACTGGCGCCCCTTCCCGCTCTAACGGCAGAGCGCGGCCCCCGACCGCGGACGTCTGACGCGCGGGCGGGGGCGGGGCAGGCCGGCGCCGGCGGCATGGCTCGTGCCGGTGATTCGCGGTACATTGCTGCCGCACGCAGCGCGCGCTCCCGCCGGGTCCGGCGTCGTTCGGGGCCGGGACCTCTCGGGGCAGCGGACGCGGCGGGCGCGGCCGATACGAGCGAGGGGACTATGGCCAGATCGGCGAAGACGACCCGCGCGGAACAGGTGGCTGACGGCACGGCGGCGCTCGACCTCGGCGAGTACCGTGAGCGGCTGGAGGCGATGCAGCGTCAGCTGGAGACGGACCTGGCCGCGCAGCGCCAGGATGCGGTCGAGCTGGACGGCGGCGCCGGCGAGCCCGGACCGGGACAGCACTGGGAGCACGCCGGCTACGGCGACCACCAGGCGGACGACGCGACCGAGCTCTTCGAGCGAGAGAAAGCGCTCACCCTCGAGGGGACCCTGCGGGACCACCTGCGACAGGTCGAGACGGCCCTGAAGCGGATGGCGGCGGGCGCATACGGGCGCTGCGCCGTCTGCGACCGGGAGATCGGCGCGGCCCGGCTCGACGTCATCCCGGAGACGACGCTGTGCCTCGAGCACAAGGAGAGAGCCGAGCGTGAGCACGGCGGCGGCGCCGGCGTCCCGGCGCCGAACGCCTGGAACGTCGAGTCCTAACCCGCCCCGCGGGCGGGCCGCCGAGCGTGTCCGCCGGGACTGACCCGGCGGGCGGTGCCAGCGCCGCCCGGGTACACTCTGAGGAGATGGCTGCCGAGGCCGAGCTAGAGTCCGGGCGACCGCCGGACGCCGACGGTTCGCCGCCGGCTTCCCCCGGCGGCGCTCCTCCGGCGACGACGCGGCGCTCGGCCTGGTCTACCGCCGAGGTCAGGTACAGCTACCTGGTGGCCGTGACCGCCACGGTCTTCGCTCTCGACCAGGCGAGCAAGGCGGTGGTCATGTCCAACATGCAGCTGGGGGACGTCATCCCCCTGGTGCCGCCGGTGCTGGACTTCCACTACATCACCAACCGGGGCGTCGCCTTCGGGCTCTTCTCCCATTTCGGCGACGTCTTCATTCCGGTGGCCCTGGTGATCATGCTGGTCATCCTGGCGTTCTACCGCACCCTGCGCGGGCCCCGGCTGCTGCTGCGGACGGCGCTGGCCTTGCAGCTCGGCGGCGCGCTGGGCAACCTCCTCGACCGGCTGCGCTTCGGCGCCGTGATCGACTTCCTCGACTTCCACATCCCGGCGATCAACTTCTACTTCCCGGTCTTCAACCTGGCCGACTCGGCCATCGTGCTCGGCGTCGGCATCTTGCTGGTGTGTCTGACCTTCCAGGGGGAGGAGTAGCCCACCACCGGCTGGCGGTGGACGCGGCCGGGGCCGGTGAGCGCCTCGACCGGTACCTCGCCGCCCGGCTGCCCGACGTCTCCCGCTCGCGCGTCCGGGCGCTGATCGACGGCGGCGAGGTCAGCGTCAACGGACGGCCGGGGCGGGCGTCGACCAGGGTTTCTCCCGGCGACGAGGTGGTGGCGCGCATCCCGCCGCCGGTGGCGAGCGCCCTGGTGGCGGAGCCGATCCCCCTGCGGGTGGTCTACGAGGATGCCGACCTGCTGGTCGTCGACAAGCCGGCCGGCCTGGTCGTGCACCCCGCCCCCGGCCACCCCAGCGGGACGCTCGTCAACGCCCTGCTGGCGCACACCGGTGACCTGGCCGGGATCGGGGGGGAGCTGCGCCCGGGAATCGTGCACCGTCTGGACAAGGACACGTCGGGGCTGATGGTGGTGGCGAAGCACGACCGGGCGCACCGCATGCTGGCCCAGCAGCTGCGCGAGCGACAGATGGACAAGCGCTACCTCGCCCTGGTCGACGGGGCGCCGCCGAGCGAGAGCGGTACGGTGGACGCGCCGGTCGGGCGCGACCCGCGCCGCGAGCGGCCGATGGCGATCGTGGCGGTCGGCGCGGGCGGCCGGGCGGCGACGACCCGCTTCCGCGTCCTGCGCCGCCTGCGGGGGCACGCCCTGCTGGAGTGCCGTCCGCTGACCGGACGGACGCACCAGATCAGGGTGCACCTGGCGGCGATCGGCTGCCCGATCGCCGGCGACCGGGTCTACGGGCGGCGGGAGCCGGGCGTCGCCCTCGACCGGCAGTTCCTGCACGCGGCCCGGCTGACGTTCCGGCTGCCCTCCGGGCCAGTCGCGACGTTCGAGGCGCCCCTGCCGCCCGAGCTACAGATCGTGCTGGGGGGGCTTGACGCGGAGACCGGCTAGCTCCGGGACGACCCACAGGGGCTCCTCGCCCCCGGCGACGCGGGCGATGTTGGCGAAGCAATTCTCGAAGCGCCGCGGCCAGCTCTGCCAGGTGGGCCCGGCGACGTGGGGGGTGAGGATGGCGTTCGGGGCGCTGAGCAACGGATGGTCCGGCGGCGGCGGTTCAGACGACAGCACGTCGAGACCCGCGCCCAGGATCGTCCCCGCTTCGAGGGCGGCCGCGAGGGCCACCTCGTCCACCAGGCCGCCGCGGGCGGTGTTGACCAGGATCGCGCTGCGCTTCATCGAAGAGAGGGCCCGGGCGTCGATGAGGTGGCGCGTCTGGGCGCTGAGGGGGACATGAACGCTGACCACGTCGGACTCGCGCAACAGCTCGTCCAGGGGGCGGTATTCGACGCCGAGGGCGGCCGCCGTCTCCTCCGGCAGCGGCTGCGGATCGAAGTAGAGCAGGCGCGAATCCCAGCCGTTGAGGCGGCGGGCCACCTGCTGCCCGATGCGCCCCATGCCGATGATGCCCACCGTGGAGTGCCACAGCTCGAAGAGGCGCAGCTCGCCGCTTGGCCCGCTGCGCCACTCGCCGGCGTGGACGGCGTCGTTCAGCTCCGCCAGGCGCTTCATCGTGGCCAGCATCAGCATGATGGCGTGCTCGGCGACGGCGATGGCGTTCGCCCCGCCGTTGACGGCCACAGGCACGCCCGCCGCCCGGGCGGCCTCGAGATCGAGCGTGTCGTAGCCGACGCTCATCAGCTGCACCAGGCGCAGCCGGGTGGCGGCGGCGAGGGCGCCTTCGGGGAGGGCCCCGACGAAGCCCATCAGGTAGTCGGCCCGGGGCAGGGCCGTCGCCAGCTCGGCGGGCGAGACCACGTCGAAGTCGAAGCCTGGAGGGAGCAAACGCTCGGCGATGGCCAGCACGTCCGGGGCGGGCACCGGGGCGTAGACGATCTGTGGTCGGCTCATAGCACTCCTCGACTCCGGGCGGGACGGCGCCCGTCCGCGAGCACGGTCACAGTTATACGGCGTGGGGTCGCGCGGTGCGCGGCTTGATCGCCGGGGCGAGCTACCCGTTCCGAGCGGCGGCGCTGATCGCCCGCACGCCGGCCCTGTGGCCCTTCCTGATCGTCCCCGTGCTGGTCAACGTCGCCGTCGGCGTGCTGGTCTACGCCGGGCTGCTCTTCGCCGGCCTGCGGGGGATCGACCGGCTGATGGCCGGGTTGCCCCCCGAGCTCGGGGTCGTCGAGCCGTTGCTGCAGGCCGTCCTGATCGTCGTCCTGCTGCTGGTGACCGGGTTCGTCTTCGTCCGCTTCGGGGTCATCCTGGGGGCGCCGTGGTACGAGGCCCTCTCCGCGCGCGTCGAGAAGGAGCGCACCGGCGCGCTTCCGGACACCGGCCGCGGCGGGCTGCTCGGCGCCCTACGGGACGTGTTCCGGCAGGTGGGTCACGAGGGCCAGAAGCTGGGCTTCGTCTTCGGTCTGGGGTCGCTGCTGCTGCTGCTGAGCCTGATCCCGGCCGCCGGGACGGTGCTCGCCACCGTAGGAGGGATCGCCCTGGGGGCGACGGTGGCCTGCCTCGACTTCCTCGATCCCCCGCTCTCCCGGCGGCGGCTGAGCTTCGGGGAGAAGCTGCGGTTGGTGGGCCGCGGGCTCCCGGCGAGCGCCGGCTTCGGGCTGGTGGCGTTGACCCTGGTCAGCGTCCCGTTCGTCAACCTGCTCTCGGTGCCGGTCTGCGTCGTCGCCGGGACGCTGCTGTACGTCGACCGGGTGCGCGCCCGGCTCGACGCGCGCGACGCTCAGGCGGCGGCGCGGGCGAGCAGCACGCCCACCTCGTAGAGGACGAGGATGGGCACGGCCACGAGCAGCTGGTTCAGCGGGTC
The DNA here is from genome assembly GCA_035537855.1 of Chloroflexota bacterium. Lineage (GTDB taxonomy): Bacteria > Chloroflexota > UBA11872 > UBA12225 > UBA12225 > DATLLM01. The sequence continues at coordinate 7,395 of DATLLM010000080.1, forward strand.
CGGGGTGGGGGTGACCACGGCGGAGATGATGAACGCGGCCACGATCACGTAGCGGCGGATGCCGCCCAGC
>DATLLM010000081.1:0-8324 GCA_035537855.1 Chloroflexota bacterium
GAGCGGCCGAAGTAGCGCCGGGCGACCGCCTGGTACCAGGCGACGCCGTAGGGCAGGCAGCCCGGATCGAGCGCGAAGCGGGGGCTGTGCGCTCCGGCCCGCTCCGCCGGCGGCACCGAAGGCGAGCCACCGCCGATGGTGGCGAAGCAGCCCGGCACGCGCTGCAGGTAGCGTCCGAAGTCCTCGCCGGCCATGCCCGGCTCGGCCGGGAGCAGGCGCTCCTTGCCGACCACGTCCGCGGCCGCGGCCCTGGCCAGGGCGGTCATGGCCGGTTCGTTCACCAGGACGTCGTACCCCCGCCGGTACTCCACCTCGGCGCTCGCCCCGTAGGCGGTGGCGACCCCGCCGGCGACGGCCTGGATGCGCCCCGGCATCTGCTCGCGCACGTCCACGTCCAGGGTCCGCACCGTGCCCCGCAGGGTGACCACCTCGGGGATCACGTTCTCCTTCGTGCCGCCCTCGATCACCCCGATGGTGATCACCGCGGACTGTCGCGGAGAGATCTGCCGGCTGACGATCCCCTGCAGGGCGACGACCACGTGGCAGGCGGCCAGGATGGGATCGACCGTGCGGTGGGGGAAGGCGGCGTGCCCGCCCTTGCCGGTGACGGTCACCCGGAACGTATCGGACGCGGCGTTGCGCGGACCGTCGACGACGCTGAACGTGCCGACGTCCCGCGTGCCCTGATGCAAGCCGAAGATGGCCCCGACGGGGGGGTGTTCGAGCACGCCCGCCTCGATCATGCCCTGCGCCCCGCCGGGCGGCACCTCCTCGGCGGGCTGGAAGATGAACACCACCGGCGCGGGGAAGGGGTCGCGCTCGTCCTGCGCTTTGAGGGCGGCGGCCGCCCCGAGCAGCATCGCCGCGTGGGCGTCGTGGCCGCAGGCGTGCATCATCCCCGCCCGCTCGCTGCTGTAGGGCAGCCCGCTGACCTCGGTCAGGGGGAGGGCGTCCAGATCGGCGCGGAAAGCGAGCGCCGGCCCGGAGCGGCCGGCGCCGAGCACGGCCACCACGCCGTGCAGAGGATCGCCGGCCGGCCCGACCCCGACCGACTGCGACGGCTCGTACCCGAGCGAGCGCAGCGTGCGGGCGACGAAGGCGGCCGTCTCCCGCTCGCCGAAGCTCGGCTCGGGGTGGCGGTGCAGCCAGGTGAACCAGTCGTTCACCCGGTCGAGCAGGGCGGCGTCCGGCGGCGGCGGGGGGGCACCGCGCTCAGCCATCGGGCGGGAGGTACTGCCCGTAGAGACCCTGCCCGGCGCGCCAGGCGGTGCCGCAGTACTCCGAGATGACCGACCACTCGGCGGCGGTGAGGTGGCCGTGGTTGTGGTAGAGGAAGTGGCGCGCGCCGCCCTCTTTCGTCGCCAGGAGCAGGCGGCGCAGGTCGTGCGCGGTGACGGGGTCGCCGGCGTGGGGGCGGCGCCCGGTGTCGATCCAGGGCAGCATCTTCCAGGGGTAACCGTCGGCGGCGGCGATAGAGCGCCGCACCTCGTTGGTCATCACCTCGCGGAAGAACGCGTCCGGGAAGCCCCGCTCCAGCTCGCGCAGCGCGGCCATCGGCTGGCCCGGCCTGGCGTCCGGCTCGGCAGCGGGGAGGGAGATCCCGAGCAGGGCGCGGACGGCGTTGAACGCCTCCGGCTCCCAGAGCCCGGGATTCCAGTCCATCAGCGTCTCCATGTAGCGGCGCACCGTGCCGTACAGGCCGTCGAAGCCCCGATCCCAGATGTAGAGCTTGGGCAGGATCAGGTCGAACAGGGGGGCGATGGCGGGGAGGTCGTACCCGCAGAGGGCCGAGAAGGCCGGCATGCGCGGGCCGATCCCCAGCTTGACCTGCCGCCCGCGGGCCCGGGTCAGGGCCTCGGCCAGGGCGTGGACGTGGCGGTAGAAGGCGGTCAGGGCGCGCGAGCGGAACGTGAACCAGGAGACGATCCCCGGGTCGTTGCCGATGAGCGAGAGGCCGGAGAAGACGCCCCCGCCGGCGCTCAGGGTGGCCACCTCGCGGCTGAGCTTGTGCAGGCGCTGATTCAGACGGTCGCGCGCCCCGACCAGCCGCCCGTAGTCGAAGCCCAGGGCCTGGGCCGCGGGCTCGACCGCCTCGGGGAGATCCTGGAACAGATCCGAGCGATGCCCGGGGGCGATCTCGTAGCCCCACTCCGGGCCGTCCAGGATCACGCCGTCCACCTGGGGGAACTGGCTGACCGTGTCTTCCAGGCGGGCGAGGTAGGCCCGGCGCCGGCCCTCGTCCGTGATGAGCGGACCGCCCGCGCCGGGCAGGCCGGGGGCCGGGGGGCCCATCCCGGCCGCCGGCTCGAAGATGTAGATCGGCCAGCCGCGCCGCTTGACGCTGTCCAGGAGCTGGGTCAGCCGCTCCCGGCGCCGGGGGAAGGTCTGCTCCGGATCGGGCGGCGGCTCGACCCCCCAGCGGCGGTAGACGGTGTGATTCGGCGAGAAGGCGGCGACCGTCCCGGAGCGGTTGCCCCCCCAGGACGGGGCCGGTGCGACCGGCGGGGCCCCTTCGCTCTCGGCGCCGACGTCGCTCGCCTCGCCGTCCTCCGGCCCCTCCGGCTCCTCCGGGTACTCGGTCATGAACGCCAGGCGGCCCAGGACGAGCCCCTTGACGCCGCCGGACTGCCAGGCGTCCAGGATTCGCTCCTGATCGGCCAGCAGAGGCTCGAAGGGCTGCCCGACCCGCATCCAGACTTCCAGCTCGGCCATCTGGGGCCGCATTGTACGGGGGGCTCGTCGCCTTCTACAATGCCGGGGTGGCCACCACGACGACCACGCCGCCGCCCGGCACGCCTCAGACGCCGGCGGCGAGCGCGGGCGCCGGGCCGCGGCGCGGGTCGCCGGCGTTCGCCAACCTCGCCGCCACGTTCGACTCGCTGAGCAACCGCGACTACCGGCTGCTCTTCCAGGGGAACGCCGTCACCTCGGTCGGCTTCTGGATGCAGCAGGTGGCGCTCGGCTGGCTCATCCTCGACCTGACCGACTCCCCGTTCTACCTGGGGCTGGCCTCCTTCGCGCGCTCCATCCCCATGCTCGTGGTCTCCCCCTTCGGGGGCGTCCTGGCCGACCGGCTCGACCGGCGCTTCCTGATCATCTCCACCCAGGTCAGCCAGCTGGTCGTGACCGGCGCCCTGGCCGTGCTGGTGTTCACCGAGGCGGTGACGGTCTGGCAGGTGCTGGTCGCCTCGCTGCTGATGGGCATCGCCATGTCCGCCCACGTGCCCGCCCGCCAGGCGCTCATCCCGGACCTGGTGGGCAGGCACCGACTGGCGAACGCGATGGCCCTCTATTCGCTCAGCCTGAACACGAGCCGCATCCTCGGCCCCTCCCTCGCCGGCGCGGTGATGGGCTGGGGCGGCGTCGCCGGCTGCCTCGCCCTGCAGTGCCTCGGCTACCTCTGGGCGGTGGTCAACGTGCTGCAGATCCGGTACGGCGCGCAGCGCCCCCGGGCGAACACCGGGGCGACGGTGCTGCAAAACCTGGTGGAGGGGTTTCGCTACTGCTACCGCACCCGGCCCATCTTCACCCAGCTGCTCATCGCGGCGATCCCCACCATCTTCGCCTACCCCTACATGAACTTCCTGCCGGCGTTCGCCCGCGACGTCTACGGGCTGGGCCCCGAAGGCCTGGGGCTGCTGATGACCTGCATGGGCCTGGGCGCCCTGGCCGGCTCGCTCGCCATCGCCTCGCGGCGCCAGATCCGGCGCAAGAGTCTGGTCACGGTGGTCTGCGCCGGCCTGTTCGGGCTCTTCCTCTGCGCCTTCGCCCTCAGCCCCTGGCTCCCCCTGGCGCTCGTCTTCCTCGCCCTCGCCGGGGCGAGCAGCTCCGTCTACATGACCCTCAACGGGACGATCGTGCAGGAGCTCTGCGCGGACGAGTACCGCGGCCGGGTGAGCAGCGTCTACATGGTGACCTGGGGGCTGGTGCCGCTCGGGGCGCTGCCGGCGGGCGTGCTCGCCGCGGCCTACGGCGCGCCCCTGACCGTCTTCCTCGGCGGGGCGATCACCTGCGTCTTCGTCGTCGGGCTGCTGATCCTGCGACCCGGGCTGCGCGAGGCGCCCGCACTGGCCTAGCCGGCCCGGCGCTCGCGGGCCTCCCGGCTCGGGCGCTCAGCGCCTCAGGGGCTCAGGCGCTCAGGGCAGGGCGATGCGCAGGCCGTGGGCCCGGGCGGGCGTGACGCCGCGCCCGGCGCCGTCCGCGGTGCCCTGCTCGCGCAGGTAGTCGAGCGTCTCCTGCCGGTCGCGGGCGTGCAGGGCGATCGCCGTCGGCCGCGGGCCGGGGGGCAGCACGCGCCCGCCGCTGGGGGGCGCGATCAGCTCCAGGCGCAGGCCGGCGAGGTCGAGCACGACCCCCCGGCCGGCGAGCCCGTCCGGGATGCGGCGCCAGCCGAACGCCTGCTGGTAGCACCTGGCCGCGAACTCCGGGTCGGCGACCAGCACGGAGACGCTCAGCAGCTGCTCCCAACCGGCGGGGTGGGGGGCGAGCGCGCCGATGCGCTCGATCTCGGCCAGCCGGGCGGCGTCGCCGCCCTCCCACTCGATCAGGAACGGCATCGGGGGCCAGGCGGGCTTCGGCGCGGGCTGGCCGCGGTGCGGCAGGGGCGGCGGCCGCCCGGAGGCGGCGATCACCGCCGGAGACTGGGTGCGGGGCGACGACTCCGGGGCGACCACGAGCGAACGCCAGCGCAGCGACGTCCCTTCGGGGGTGACGCGCTCGCCGCGCTCGATCGCGCCGTGGGGCACGCCGGCCGCGTCCAGCCGCTCGACGGCGGCGTCGAGACTCTCCACCGCCACGGCGTAGGTCGGCGGATTCTCGCCCGCGGTGGCGATCCACTCCTTGACCCAGCCCGAGCCGGGCGCCGCCGGGTCCTGGACGGCGAGCAGCTCGACGTAGTGGATGCCGAAGTGGACGAGGGCGTTGTGCGTACCGGCGGGGTGCTCGCCACCGGGAACCACGGTAAACCCGAGTCCCGTCTGGTAGGTGGCGATGGCTTTGGACAGATCCTTGACGGCGACGATGATGTGATCAAACCGTGCCGGGATCGCCGGGGAGGGGGCCTCTCCGCTAGTCACGCTCATTCGGTTCGGCCCCGGATTATACCGGCCGGCGCCGGCCCCCGGCGCCGCGCCTAGGCCGGCGTCGCCAGCGCCTCCAGCAGCTGCTGGGCGTGCTCGGCCGGAACCACCTGGCGGAAGACGCGCTGCACCCTCCCGTCCGGGCCGATCAAGAACGTGGTGCGGGCCACGCCCATGAACTCCCGGTCCTGCACCTGGCGCAGCACCCAGACGCCGAACAGGTCGGCGATGGCGTGGTCCGGATCGGCCAGCAGGGTGAAGGGGAGCTGGTACTTGGCCTTGAACGCCGCCTGCGCTTCGACCGTATCCGGGCTGATCCCGAGCACCTCGGCGCCGACGCGCTGGAAGCCGGCGAACTCGTCCCGGATGCCGCAGGCCTCAACCGTGCAGCCGGGCGTGTCCGCTCGCGGGTAGAAGTAGAGCACCACCGTCTTGCCCCGCAGGTCGCCGAGCGAGAACGGCGCCCCGGCGTCCGTCTGCGTGCTGAAATCCGGGGCGAGGTCCCCGGCGTCGATGGCCATAACCAAACTCCTCCTGGGGCGGCGCCGGGCGCCGCCGTCGTAACCTCAGGGCGGCGCCGGGCGCCGCCGTCGTAAGTGTGCCGCACCCCGCACGCATCGGTCCGGGGCCGCCGGGCGCCGGGCTCCGGCCCCGGTCGGGCGCGGCTCATCCCACCGGATCGGACCCCAGCAGCCCGGCGGCGACGTCGTAGTTGAACCCCAGGGCGTACGCCGTCAGGTGCTCCTGCAGGGTCTCCGCCGTCCACGCCGGATCGAGCGGGCGGCGCACCTCGACCCAGCCCCGCGACTCGTCCCAGCGCAAGGCGAGCACGGTCAGCTCGAGGGCCACGTTGGGGTCCGGCGGGGGCAAGGGCTCTCCGGGCAGGCGCTTGCGCGTCACCCCCAGGGCGCCGATCAAACCGGCCGGCTTCGGCGGCGCCGCCTGCTTGCGCTTGACGTGCTCGAGGGCGAAGAAGACGGCGTGCCAGCGGCTGAGGCGCAGGCCGATGGAGCCCCCGGCCCCGGCGATGCCGTTGTCGTCGAGGGCCGGATAGCCGGGCGGGAGCAGGTCGCGGTACGCCTCGCCCAGGGCCGCGAGCAAGGGGCGGGCCTCCCGGCGCACCCGGGCGAGCGCTTCCGGCCCGTCCCCGCCGCGCAGCGGCCGCCAGCGATCCCCGTTGCGGCGCAGCGCGTCCGCCCGCCGGCGCAGCGTCGCCAGCGCCCCGGCCCAGCCGGCGCCACCGGCCGCCGCCCCGTCCGCCGTCTCGCTCACCCCGTAACCGTACCCGGCAGACGTTACAATGCCGCATCCTCGATCCCGGGAGGCGCCCGTGACCGGCGCACCGCCAGACCAGATCCCCCTCTCCACCCGGCTGCCCGATCCGCCGGCCGCGCGCCGGCGCGTGCTCGTGACCGGGGCCACCGGCTACATCGCCTCCCGGCTGCTGCCGGTGTTCCGCGCGCGCTACGACCTGACCCTGCTCGACGTGCGCGACGTCGACCGGCGAGGGGTCAAGGTGGAGGGCGCGACGGTCGCCGACCTCCTGAACGAGAACCTGGACGAGCTGCGGCCCCACTTCCGTGGCGTCGACGCGATCGTCCATCTGGGGTACTACCGCCCGCCGGACACCGGCGTCTCGGGGGCCGGGAAGCGGTACCGAGACGAGCGCCCGAACGTGGACATGGCGGAGCACGTCTACCGCCTGGCCCTCGAGGAGGGCGTCCGGCGCGTCGTCGTCGCCTCCTCCAACCACGCGGCGGACTGGTACGAGCCGCAGATCCTGGCCCGGCGCCTGGACGGGATCGGCCCGGAGGACGCGCCCAAGTCCGACAACTACTACGGGTGGGCGAAGATCGCGTACGAGGCGCTCGGCTTCGTCTACGCCAGCGGGGCGTTCGGGCGCCGGCTGGAGAACGTGCAGGTGCGCATCGGCGCCCCCCGGGAGATCGACGCCGCCGCGCACGCGGGGCGCCCCGAGGCGTACAAGCGCAACCTGGGAGCCTACATCAGCGCGCGGGACATCCAGCAGCTCTTCGTGCGCTCGATCGAGTCGGAATCGATCGCCGACGAGTTCGGCGTCCCGTTCCAGATCTTCTACGGCGTGAGCAACAACACCCGCGCCTTCTGGAGCATCGCCAACGCCCGGCGGCTGATCGGGTACGAGCCGGAGGACGACTCCGAGACCCGCTTCGCCGAGGGCATCCGGCGCCTCCTGATCGAGCCCGGCGCCAACGGGCGGGTCGGGCGGTAGCCGGCGGGCGACGCCGGCGCGCGGGTCAGCCGACCCCCAGCCAGCGCAGGAGGGGGTTCGACGACCGCCGCTTGCGCCGCTTGGGCCGCGGCGCGCCGCTGCGGCGCGGCGGGGCCGCCCGACTCACCCGCGGCGTCCGCCCGGTCTGGATGACCACGGCCGGGGCCACGGCCGGGCGGGCGGGCGCCGGCGGACGGTTCGCACGCGAGAAGACGGCGCCCAGCAGCCAGGCCAGCACGGCGCAGCCGAGCCCGACGACGGCGAGCAGGGTGAGCGTGTGGGTCGGGTCCTGCATGGCCCGATCGAACCACCCCACCGCCTTCCCGATGGCGGCGTCGATCAGCCCGTTCACCCATAAGCCGAGCTGATACAGCGGTTGCGATTCGATTGAGGTGTCGCTGCTCACAGACTGATACCTTATGCGATCCCCGAGCCGTTCTTGACTTTACGTTAACTCGTGTAGTATGGAGTGTTTTTCGCGCGCGTGGTCCCCGGCGCTGCCGGCAGCGTAGCGGCGGCCACTGCACGTTTGACAGTGTAGAACTTGCGTTCTAACATTGTGTCCTTGCGCCTCACATTACGCCCCCTTTTCCGCCTGCGGCCGCTACTGTTAAGGGAGTGGCCGGACACTCGTTCTGCAGCTGAAAGGAACTGCTTCATGTTCAAGGCCACCGTCGTGGCCATGATCGCAGTGCTCCTGGGGATCGGCCCCTTCTTCGCCTACGCGCACCCGGCGGCGGCCGCCCCGGTCAGTCAGGAAACTCCACCCGACCCTCCTGCCCCGGGCGTTAACCTGGACGGACTCGGCAAGATCGTCTCCGATGCGTTCTCGAACGCCATCGCGAAGGCGATGGAGAGCTTCTGGACCAACTTCGCCACCAAGGTCCCAGCGCTCGTCGTCGGCTCCTTCTTCGCCTTCGTCGCCCGGATCGCCGAGTGGCTCTACCAGAGTCTGGAGGACCTCGTCAGCTCGGTCAACATCATCACCCAGACCC
>DATLLM010000082.1:0-2922 GCA_035537855.1 Chloroflexota bacterium
TCTCCCGCTACTACGGGCAGGCGCTGCAGCGGCTGGATCCACTGCGCATCGCGGTGGACGAGAGCCGGCGCTGGAGCGTCCGGCTCTTCGGCTGGATGCGCACCAACAACTACAGCGGCAACGTGGTAGCCGAGTTCTTCACCGAGCATCCGGAGTGGCACGACGAGGGCGAGGATGGCAGCCCGGCACCGGCGCTCTGCTTCGCCTTCCCGGAAGTGCGGGCGCACAAGATCGCCATCTTATGTGAAGCGGCCGCCTACGGCCTGGATGGCCTGCTGATCGATACGCTGCGCCACCCGCCGATGGTGCACTACGCGCCGGTGGTGGTGAACGCCTTCCGCGCGGAGTACGGCGAGGACCCGCCGCGCGAGCCGCACCCCACCCTGTCCCGGCAGCGGGCGGACAACCGTGCCGGGGAGCGCTGGGAGCGCTGGTTCCGCTTCCGAGCACGCCACTTCACCACGTTCATTCGTGAGCTGCGGGGAGCGCTGGTTGCCGCCGGCATGGGCACGCTGCCTGTCCATCTGCGTGTGGCGCCTCGCCGCTACTTGCACGATGGCGCCGACCTGGACGCGCTGCTGGAAGAGCGCCTGATCGACGCGGTGGTGGCCAACCGCTACACGGTGGAGCCGCTGGACTACGACCTGCTCGTCCCGGTGATCCGCGGGCGGGTGCCGTTGTGCGCCATCTGCGATCCGTTGCGCGAAGATGCGATCGAATCACTCTCCGAGATGGCGCGCGATCGCCGCCTTCAGGGAATCGGCGTGTACGAATCAGAGTGGTCGATCCACATGCCGGAGCATCGCCCCCATCTGCGCCAGGCCGCCCACCTCTTGCGCGGCTGAGTCGCACCCTGTCAATCAGGTCGTGCTGGCGGACGGCGGCTAGCATTACTCCGCCAGCGGGTTGCAGAAACCCGGTCACTCAGGCGGCGACGCGCTCGTACTCGTGGAGCAGGCCACCGAGGCGATCGCGGCGGCGGACCGGCCTCGAAGCGCCGGGATGCGGCGGTGCGGGACCGAGTGGCGGTTGCCGCCCGCGGGCACGGTGCGGGCGGGCCCGGTTGTCGTGATTGGCGTTGTGGGAGATACCGCCGGGTGTGTCACGTGCCCGCCGGTTGGGTGGCGGCTGGAGACGGCGCACCCGGGCCGGTCTGGGTAGCGTCATCAAGGCGCTCGAGCGGGCGGGGACGCGCCGTCGCCGCGAAGGCCGTCCGGCGCCGACGCGTGACCCCCGACCCTATCGTGACGGACCAGCACCGGGCCCACGTGCGGGCCGTCTGCCGCCACGCGCGGCGGGCCGTGCGCTCGCCGAGCGGCGAGGAGCCACGGCACCGGCACCACGCCGCTGCGCCGGGTATCATCGCGAGACCCGTGGCAGACCTCGTCGGAGTCGTCGGCCCGGCGGTGCTGGCGATCCTCTGCGTGGTGGCCGCGGTGCGGGTGCGCCATCGCGCGGCGGACGGAACGGCGCCAGCCGCCGTGGGCGATGGGGACGCCCCGAACGACGAGCCGCCGGATGACGGGCAGTGCGGTGATGTGGCCCGCGCCCTGCGACAGGCCCGGAAGCGGCGCCACAGCCCGACCCCGACGTCGCTGCCGTGACCGGTGGGGCCCAGGCACACGATCAGCGCGGGCGGCCGGCACGCGCGGGAGCCGTCCCTCTCCGTCCTCGACGCGATCGCCGCCGTCCGTCTCGACCGGCCGGTTGTGGGATCCGGAGACTCGGTCGGCCCGGAGTGTGGGTAAGCGGTCGTGTAGGGTGCGCAAACTCGGTTCGATAGCGCTGGGGAGGATCGTGTGGGGGGTCGGCGCCATCCGCGGCGGCCCCCCACGCTGCTCTCCATCATGTACGGCGTCGTCTGCACCCTCTTGCGCCTGCTGCTGGTCCGCTGGCGCTGGCTGACCACCGAGGAGGTGGAGCTGCTGGTGCTCCGGCACGAGCGGCGCCGTCAGCGGCGGACGAGCGGCTCGGTCTGGCTGCCCGACGACCGGCTCTGGTTCGCGGTGCTGAGCCGCTGCCTGCCGCCGGGCAGGTGGCATCGGCTCCCGGTCGACCCTGCCACGCTGCGCCGCTGGCACCGCGAGCTGCTCCAGCGGCGGCGGGGGGCCACGGCCGCCGGCGAGCGCCTGTACGCCACCGAGGCCCGGCCCGGCTCCGACGTCGCCATGTCGGCCCCCCCGCGCGCCCGGGCCGTCACGCCCGACGGCGGCGCCGCCTTCGTCCTGGCCGGCCCGGCCGTGCTCCTGCGCCTCGACCCGGCCCGCGGGGCGGCCCGCCCCTTCGCGACCCTGCCCGACCGGACGTTCGGGCTCGCCGCCACGGACGACCAGGTCCTCACCCTGGATACCTTCGGTGACCAGGTGTGGAGCCTCAGCCGCACCGGCGGCCGGGTGCTCCGGACGAGGCCCACCGGCCGGAGCCCGCTGGGCCTCGTCCTCGCCGCCGGCTGACCGCCCCGGGAGGCGCGGCCGTCGTGTCCGCCCCGGAGCTGCACCCGGCAGACGCCTCACACGCGCCACCGCCGATCGGCGCCCCACGCCGCACGTCGGGAGACAACCGGCCCCAGGAACGGCCCCAAGAACGGCGAGAGCCCCTCCCATCGGAGGGGCTCTCTTATCTGGTATCCCCGGAGGGATTCGAACCCCCGGCCTTGTGGTTCGTAGCCGAACGCTCTCCTCCCTGGCGGGCGCCGCACGTCTCTGGTCGGGGCGACGCTCCAGGCGCTGCAGACGCGCCAGACGCTGGGAGCGGGCGTCCGGATTGGTCACTCGATTGGTCACCGGCCAGTCCGGGGCGGCGTCCGGATGGGGTCCGGTCCGGCCCGGGGCCACGGGCTCATGCCCCGCCGGTGCCGGTGAGTCTCCGACGCCAGACGTCACCGCGCCCCGGCCGCCCGCGGTGGCTAGGACGGGCCAGTGG
>DATLLM010000083.1:0-7409 GCA_035537855.1 Chloroflexota bacterium
CAACAGCAGCGCTCCGATCGTCATCGTTCCCTCCAGCGTGCTCCGCGTCGGGCCGGTAGCTAGACCGGGACGGCCCGCACCATCTGGCCGAACTCCGATCCCGTCTGGCGCAGGCCCGCTTTCAGCTCGTCCAGCAGGCGCTCCAGCACCGCGGCCAGGGGGGCGAAGAGCGCCTCCACGCTGAGCAGGGCCAGGGTGTCCTCGATCTGTTGCAGGGTGGGGCGCAGGGGCTCCAGGAGCGCGCCGACGTCGAGCTGCTGGACGACCCCGTCGACGCGGGACCGGAAGGCATCGTCCAGGTCGCCCACCAGCGTCTGCGAGAGGAGATCGCGCATCTCGCGGACGAAGCCGGCGAAGGTGGCGTCCAGCTCCGCGAGCAAGGCCGCCAGGTCGAACGCGGCGAGCCGATCGCGCACCGCCCCGGCGGTGCGGTCGACCTGCTCCTCGAGGGCGTCCAGTCCGAAGGTGCTCACCTTCTGGTGCAACGTGCGCAAGGCGTCGCGCACCGGCTGCAGGACGGACACGGGGTCGGCGATGAAGCCGATAGCCCGGGTCAGGCCGGTGATGATCTCCTGGATGACGTTGAGCAAGGCCGAGACGGCGCCGCCGTAGGTGCGCAGGGTGCCGGCCACGGCCACGGCGGGGGCGACCAGGACGTCGTCGAGGGAGGCGAGGAGGCTCGCCTGAAGGTGAGCGAGGGAGAGGTCGCGCGGGTAGAGGGCGCGCAAGCGGGTAACCAGGTCGTCGGCGGTCGCGGCCGCCCGATCGATCGCCCCGAGAGCGCTCTCCCCCGTGAGGGTCAGCTCGGTGCGCAGGTCCTCCAGGGCGGCGACGGACGGCGCCAGGACGGTTGTGGGATTGGCCGCTTCCAGCAGAGCGACGACCTCGTCGTAGTCCCCACGCAGGGCGTCCGGTGGCGTCGCGGCGCCCGTGGCGGTGCGGGCCCGGGCCCAGGCGGCGCCCAGGGCCGCCAGGGGACCGGCCAGGTCGATCGCGGCCGCCGCCTGGGCCGCGTCCAGCGTCCGCTGCACGCCGTCTCGCAGGCCCCGCGGGCTGACGCCGTCCAGGGCATCCTGGAGGGCCGCCGTCGCCCCCCGCGCCGGCCCCACGTCCACGGCGTCGAAGACGCCGAGGGCGGCGCCGAGCTTCGCCCTGATCGCTTGAGCGACGCGGTCCGGATCGAGCCCGGTGATCAGCTGGAGGTCCTGCAGGTCGAAAGCGGCCAGCTGGGGCAGCAGGTCCAGCACGGGCAGCCCTTGCCAGGCGCTGCCGAGGGCGGCGCTGTACTGCTCGAGGGGGGCGAACCAGGTGTCCGGGTCGAGCCGGGCCAGCGCCTCCCGCAGGGACCGCAAGGCGTCGTCAAGCGGGCGCAGCAGGTCGGCCCCCGAGAGGCCGCCGACCGTCGCGATCAGCCGGTCGCGGAAGTCCAGCGCCGGCCGCAGCAGGCGGCTGGGGGCGAGGTCCTCCAGCCGGACGAGCAGGGCGTCCAGCTCGCCGAGCGCCGGCTGGAGGGCCGCGCCCGGCCGCACGCTGGCCACCTGGCGTTTCGCCGCGTCCACGGCCGACTCCAGGGGGCCGGCGATGAGCTGCTCCGGGTCGAGCTCGCGCACCCCGGCCGTCAGCTCGTCGAGGCGCCGGGCGGCCTGCTCGGCGGACCGCAACGCTCCCTGCTCGACGTCGTCCAGCTCGCCCACCAGGGCGTCGGTCACGTCGCGCTCGAAGTCGGTCGCTTCCAGCACGGCGACGGCCGCCTTGAGGGCGGCGCGGAGCAGCTCGTTGAGCGACTGCGGATCGATCTCGCGCAGGCGGGCGGCGGTCTCCCGGATGTCGGCGACCACCTCCTGAATCAGGGGGTCGAACGAGACCCCGTCCAGGGCGTGGGCGATCTCGTCCAGGGTCTGGCGTACCGCATCGATGGCCCCGGCGACGCCGGGATCGGTCAGGGCGCCGTTGAGACGGGTCAGCAGGTCCCCCAGCTGGTCGATCACGCTCTGGACGTTCAGCTCGGGCAGGTTCTGGAGGTCGGTCAGGAACCGGCGCAGCGCGTCGACCAGGCCCTGAATCTGCGCCCGGACCGGGGTCGTCTGGTCGCGGAAGGCTTGCAGCGCCTCCTGGACGCGCTGCTGCACCGCGGCCAGGTCGACCTGCTCGATGGCCTCCCGCACCTGGTCGAACAGGGCGGTGATGCCGGCCGCGACCTCGGCCTGGAGGCGCTCGACCTCTTCGACGCCCTGCAGGATCTGCCCGGCCGCCTGCACCAGCGGCGCTTGCAACGCGGAGAGGTCGAACCGCCGGGCGACGTCGCGCAGCTCCGCCAGCACGCCCTGCACCGCCGCCTGGACGTCCGGACTGTCCAGGCCGGCGATCCAGCCGGAGACCTGGCGCGCCGTCTGGGCCAGCGGGTTGTCGGTCGTCTCCAGATCGGCCACGGCGCGCAGGGTCAGCACCAGGCGCTGCAGCTCGTCCTCGAGCGCCCCCACGCCGCTCTGCTGGAGCCGGGAGATGGCCTGGTCGATCTGCTCGCCGAGGGTGGCGGTCGCTCCGCCGAGCGTGGTCTGGACTCGACCGAGCGTCGTCCGCGCCGTCTGGAGGCCGGCGGCGCTGGCGAAGTCCAGGGCGGGCAGGGACTCCAGGTCGGCCAGGGCCGGGCCGAGCAGGGTGGCCGGGTCGACGCCGGACACGACGGCGGTGAGCGCACCCAGGGCGGCGACGGCCGCCGGGATGCCGCCGGCGGCCGCCCGGACGTCTGCCTCCAGGGCGGCGATGCGCCCGGTGACGAACCCGCTGAGCTGCTCCGGGGTGCCGGTGCTCCACAGCCTGAGCGTCTCCACCAGGCCGAGCAGCCAGGTCTGGCTGTCGCCGCCGAGCACGCCGAAAGGCTGCGCCAGCTGGAGGAGATCGGAGGCGAACTGCACCAGCTCGGCCGGCGACTTGCTGGCCAGGCTGCCGGGATCGGAGACGGCCTGCACCAGCGGGCCGAGTCGGGTCACCGCCTCCTGGATGGCGGCCAGCCGCCCCGAAAGCTCCTGGAAGACCGTGAACTGCTCGAGCGCCGGGCCCAGCGCCCCCAGGAGGTCCCCCTCGGCGCCGGCGGCGAGCCGGCTGAGGAGCTGCGGGAGCTGCCCGAGCAGGGCGGCGGGATCGGCCGGCAGCCGGCCGGTCAGGTCACCCAGGTTAGAGGGCAGAGCGTCGCCGAGCGGCGTCAGATCGGGCAGGGAGAGGCCGCTCAGCGCCTCGGCCAGGGCCCGGATGTCTCCGATGGGCATGGTGCCCAGCGTCGTGGTGATCGAGGCCAGGGTCTGGGACTGCTGGCTCACCCCGTCCCGGACGGCTTGCATCTGGGCCGGATCAGGGAGCTGCGCGAGCAGACCGGGCATGGCTCCTGTCTTCTCTGCCTCTGGGCCGAGGCGTCCCCGGCGGGAAACGGCGGGCCGGCGACGGCCTTGGGCGAAGGATACCCGCGCCGCGCGTACAGTCTACAGGGCCACCACGATGGACCCCGCAGCCCCGAGTACGTGCCGACTTCGCGGGACTCACCTCGGGGTCGGTGCAGCGTACGGGGCGGTGGCCTGCTACGCTCCCGACCCGGGTGAGGCGAGCAGCGACGATGTCAGAACTGGATGCCGCGCTGGCGGTCGCGGTGGCCGAGGCCGGCCCGCGCGTGGTCGAGTGGCGGCGGACGCTTCACGCCCGGCCCGAGGTGGCCTACGAGGAGCGGGAGACGGCGGCGCTCGTCGCGGAGCAGCTGCGCCGGATGGGCGTCGCCGTCCGGGAGGGCGTCGGCGGCACGACCGGGGTGGTGGGCCGGCTCCACGGCGCCGCGCCCGGCGGGGCGGGGCGCGTGGTGGCGATCCGGGCGGACATGGACGCCCTGCCGATCGAAGGCGGTGACCCCAAGGATGTCCCCTACCGGACCGGTGTGGTCGGGGCCCGCCACGTCTGCGGCCACGACGCCCACGTGGCGATGGCGCTCGGCGTCGCCCGCGTCCTGACGGACCTTCGCCAGCGGTGGAGCGGGACGGTCGAGCTCCTGTTCGAGCCGGCGGAGGAGTGCCTGGGCACGGACCTCAAACCGGGCTCGTTGGCGCTGGTGGAGTCCGGGGTGCTGGACGACCCGGCGGTCGACGCGGTACTGGCGCTGCACGTCTTCCCGGAGTACCCGGCGGGGACGGTGGCCGTCCGGGCCGGTGTGATCATGACCGGGATGGACCTCCTGGACGTCGAGGTGCTGGGGGAGGAGGCGCACAGCTCGACGCCCCAGAAGGGGGTCGACGCCATCGTCGCCGCGGCGCACGTGGTCCTGGCGCTGCAGTCGCTGGCCAGCCGCGAGACGGACCCGGGGGAGGCCGTAGCCGTCAACATCGGCTCTGTCCGGGGCGGGCAGGGCCCGCGCAACCTGCTCGCCGACCGCGTCACCCTCCGGGGCCTGGTGCGGGCCTCCGATCCGGCGCTGCGCGCCGACCTGCCCGCTCGCGTGCGGCGGATCGCCAGCCACGCCGCCGCGGCCCTGAGGGCGCGCTGCGAGGTGGAGGTGACGCCGTTCCTCCCCTACGTCCTGAACGATCCGGCGCTGACCGAGCGGTTCGTCGGGGCGGTCGAGGCCGCCCTCGGCCGCGACCGGGTGCTGCGCCTTCCCACGCCCCGCCTGGTGGGCGAGTCCTTCTACGCCTACAGCGAGCGGGTCCCCAGCGTCTTCGCTTTCCTCGGCACCGGGAACCCGGCCAAGCCGGGGACGACCTGGCCCTCCCACCACCCTCGCTTCGACATCGACGAGGACGCCCTCGGCCCGGGGGTCATGGCCCTCGCGGCCGCGACGCTCGAACTGCTGCGCCCCGCGGGCTGAGGCCGCTCAGTCCGGGCGGCCGACTCGCCTCTCGCACCCCACCGGCCGGGGAGCGAGAGGGGGAACACCGGCGCTTCTCGTACACTACTCGTCCTCAGGAAGCGGCCTCTGGAGGAGACATCATGACCGGCGAGACGAACGCGACGACGCCCCCTACCCCTGAAGGCAAGCAGGAACGGCCGATGATCAGGCACATCGGCATCACCACCAACAATCCCGGAGCGACGGCGGAGTTCCTCATCAAGGGCTTCGGATTCACGGAGGTCCGGCGGGGGTCCGAAGATGAGGCGGCGATCGTTACCGACGGCTACATCAACGTGACCTTGCTGAAGTTCCAGGTCGATCGCTACGGCGGTGGCTATCCGGGTCTGCACCACTTCGGCATCCAGGTGCCGGACCTCGATCAGGCCGAGGCGCAGATCGCGCAGCTCGGCGCGAAGGAGCTGGTGGAGTGGAACCAGACCTACGGTAACAGCGAGGGCACCCCGACTCACTGGGTGGGGGAGCGGAAGTGGAAGACGCCGGAAGGCATCTCCATCGACGTGAACCCCTCCGGGTGGGTGACCAAACCCGGCGGCCAGCGCGGCGAGTGATCTGGCCGCGCCGCGCCTTCCGTACGCGTTGCGGGTGAACGCCCGCGACGGACCCGGCCGGGACGGCGCCGGAGGGCGGAGCCCTTCCTGCGGGACCGCAGAGCAGATCACGCTGCCGAAGGCGCGGGCCGGCTGAGCACGCGGCCGGCCGGCCTCTCGAGCTCCGGCGCCCTCCTGGAGTCCCGTGACCCCCCCTCCGGGTCGCCCTCGATCAGCTCGCGCTGCCCCGTCGTCGTGCCCGTCACGGCGGTGCGCTCCCCTCCAGCGCTCCCGGGCGCGTGTCCGGTCCATCCCCGGGGTACCGCGCCCCCGACCGTCGGGCGGCGGCGCCCGAGCAGGCCGACCGCTGCACCTGGCACGTGGTCGCCGCCTCTACCCGGCTGGGCCTCGCCCGCGGCGCCGTGGCCGACCGCCGCCTGCCGTGGGAGCGCCCCCTCGCAACTCCCGGCCGTAGCCGGCCGGCGATCGTGAGACTCCGGTGAGACCGGGACGCGACTCGCCCGGGGCGGTCCCGAATCGCCGGTAGCCGCTGCCGCCAGACGGGCCGTCGCCATCTGGCGGGCGGGGCCGCCCCGGCGTGCGTACCGCGGATACCGAGTCCCCTCGATGGCAGGGGCCCCGAATCGGCCTAGCCTGGGTGCTGCGGTGCGCCGATGCGCCGCGGAGGCGCTCGCGACGAGAAGCCCGCGAGCGGATTACTGGAGGACCAGCATGCAGCCCACACCCACCGTCTCGCTCGCCCGGCGCCGCGCCCGCGTCACCGGATCGGGTCTCTCCGCCCTGCTCCTGGCCGGAGGCCTGGCCCTGGGCGGGCTGGCCGGGGCGACGCCGGCCGGGGCCGCGCCGGCGCCCATCACCTACCCGCCCAGCGGGCCGGCCGAGCCCGTCTACCCGGACCTCTCGCTCTGGATCGACGACGCGCCCGACCCGGTGCCGTCCGGCGGGACGGTGACCTACACCCTGACCGTCGGCAACGAAGGAGAGCTCAGGGCCAACGGGATCGTCGTCCGCCAGAATCTCCCCGCCGGGACGGTCTTCCAGTCGGCCAGCGGCAGCGGGTTCAGCTGCGCCCAGGCCGGCGGCGTGGTCACCTGCTCTGGGGGCGCCCTCATGCCCGGCCGGACCGCGACGATCACGACAAAGGTGACCGCCCCGGTCCTGGCTGCCGGCGGCACGCTCACCACCACGGGGCTGGCCGACCCCAACGGGACGATCAGGGAGTGGGACGAGGGCAACAACGCCGCGAGCGCGACGACCACCGTGCTGGCCCCGCCGCCCCCGCCGCTCAAGCCCGACCTGGTCGTACCCAGCATGAGCGACGCCCCCGACCCGGTCGCCCGGGGGGCCCAGGTGACCTACACCTTCCGGGTGCGCAACGACGGGCAGGCCGCCGCCACGGGCGTCTTCGCCTATCTGAGCAGCCCGGCCACCTTCCAGTACGTCTCCAGCAGCAGCCCGGACGGCTGGACCTGCATGAATAGCGCTGGGGACGTCCCGTTCGGCGTCCACTGCTGGGGGGGCAGCTATCCCGGCGGCGCGACCCTCCAACCCGGCCAAGCGGCGACCGTCAGCGTCACCGCCCGAGCGCCGGGCGCCGCCGGGGCCTTCCCGGTCACGGCCACGGCCGACTGGGCCAACACGGTGGTCGAGTCGAACGAGGGCAATAACAGCCTGACCGTCACCACCGCCGTCCAGTAGCGTCCAGGTGCGCCGCCGGGGAGGGGGCGCCGCCGGATCGTCCCGAGCCTATCGCCCCCGGCGCGCCCCCCCGCCGCGTGAGAGAAAGGAACCGCAACCGCCGTGGCCATCGCACTTCCAGACAGCAAGCGCGTCGTCTTCGACGACTTCGAGGCCGGGCAGCTCGGCGTGGAGCTGGACGACCGGGAGCCCCAGGAGCTCCTGGCGTGGGCGCTGGCGACGTTCGGCGACCGCGTCTCCCTCTGCACCAGCTTCCAGTCGGACGGGATGGCCCT
>DATLLM010000084.1:0-4275 GCA_035537855.1 Chloroflexota bacterium
GGGCGTTGAGCACGTTGTGGCGGCCCTGCACCTGGAGCTGGAGCTGGAGCTGGAGCTCGAGCGGCGCCCCGCCGGCCGGGCCACCGGCCCGGTGGACGCGGCAGCGGCTGCCGCCCGGGGTGAGCTCGACGCCGTCCGCCCACCAGTCCCCCTCACCCGGCGACCAGGGATCGCCCCCGGCGGCGATCCCGTAGCGCAGGACGCGCCGCTCGCGCCCGGCGGCGAGCAGCCGGGCGAGGCGGGGCTCCTGGGCGCAGGCGACGACCGTGCCCCCCGGGCGGACGCATTCCAGGAAAGCGGCGAAGGCCCCCTCCATCTCCTCGACCGAGGCGTAGTACTCGAAGTGGTCCGGCTCGACGTTGGTGATCACGGCGATCTCCGGCCGGTACTCCAGGAAGCGCCGGTCGAACTCGTCGGCCTCGATGACCATCCACTCGCCGGTGCCCCAGCGGGCGCTGGTGCCCAGATCGACCAGCTCGCCGCCGACCTGGAACTTGGGCGAGCGGCCGCAGGCGTCGAGGACGAACGCGATCATCGAGGTGGTGGTCGTCTTGCCGTGGGTGCCGGCGACGGCGATCCCGCGCTGCTCGTTGAACAGGGCGCCGAGGGCCTGGGCGTGCTTCAGCACGGTGATCCCGGCCGCCCGGGCGGCGACCAGCTCCGGGCGCGTCGCCGGGACGGCGGAGGAGGTCACCACCAGGTCGGCGCCGGCGACGTGGGCGGCGTCGTGCCCCACCTCGACGGCGGCGCCCAGGTCGCGCAGGTCGCGCAGGGCGGCCGAATCGCTCTCGTCGCTGCCGGAGACGGCGTGCCCCTGGGCGAGGTAGAGGCGGGCCAGGGCGCTCATCCCCGCCCCGCCGATGCCGACCATGTGAATCCTCATCGTCGTCTTCGTCTTCGCCGGCTGCGTCGTCGTCGTGCGCTGGCTGCGGTGCGGGCGGGGCGGGGCGGGCTCACCGGCGCTGCCGCCGGGCGACGGAGAGGACGAGGGAGGCGATGTTGTCCGCGGCCTGGGGGCGGGCGAGGCGGCCCATGGCGTCGGCCATCGCCAGGCGGCGCTGCTCGTCCTGCAGCAGGCCGAGCACCTCGGGCAGCAGGGTGTTGCTCTCGAGGGCCGCGTCCGCCAGCTTGACGGCGGCGCCGTGCTCGACGAGGAAGTCGGCGTTGGCGTCCTGGTGCCCGAAGGGGTGGGGGACGAGGATTCCGGGGAGGTGCAGCAGGGGCAGCTCGGCCATCGCCGAGGCGCCGGCGCGGCAGACGATCAGGTCGCTCGCCCCCATCGCCTCGGCGACGCCGCGGTGCAGGTAGCGGAAGAGGCGGTAGCGGGTGCGCAGGCCGGGGTCGAGGGCGGCGCGCTGCTGGCGCAGGGGCTGCTCGTCGAGGTCGCCGCAGAGGTGGATCACCTGGGCGTGGTGCAGCAGCGGCTCGAGGGCGTCGCTGACCGCCCGGTTGAGGCTGTGCGCGCCGCTGCTGCCCCCCATGACCATCACCACCGGGAGGTCGGCCGCCAGGTCGAACGTCTGGCGGGCGGCGGCGCGGTCGACGGCCAGGAACTCGGGGCGCACCGGGTAGCCGGTGACGATGGCCTTGCTCGACGAGAAGTAGCACTGGGTGACGGGGAACGAGAGGGCGATGCGCCGGGCCAGGGGGGCGAAGGCGCGCACGGCCAGCCCGGGGGCGGCGTCCGGGAGGTAGAGCACCACCGGGACGCCGCGCAGGCGGGCGGCGACCATCGCCGGGGCGCTGACGTAGCCGCCGGTGGCCAGCACGGCGTGGGGGCGGAAGGCGGCCATGGCCCGCCCGGCCTGGACGGTCGACCGGGCCAGGCGGAAGGCGTTGCCGGGCAGGCGCACCGGCCGGGCGCCGGCGATGGGGGCGGCGTCCAGCCGCCGGTGGCGGATGCCGGCGTGGCCCAGCACCTCGGCGTCGATGCGCGAGGGGCCATGGAGGTAGAGCAGCTCGGGCGGCTCAGGCGGCGCGGCCCGCAGGGCGTGGGCGACGGCCAAAGCCGGGTAGATGTGGCCGGCCGTGCCGCCGCCAGAAATGACGACGCGGAGCGGTACGGGGTTGCTCATCGGGTGAGAGGGCCTGGCGGGATACGCTGAGCAGGATGCCACAGGTGATCAGCTTGGTGATCAGGGACGAGCCCCCGGAGCTGATGAAGGGCAGGGTGATGCCGGTGAAGGGCAGGGAGCTGGTGAGGACCCCCATATTGATCAACGCCTGAAAGACGATGACGCACGTCGACCCGGCGGCGAGCAGCCTCCCGAACTGATCGGGAGCGTACCAGGCGATGTGCAGGCCGCGGTAGGCGAAGAAGAGGAACAGGAAGACGAGTCCGAGCGTCCCGGCCAGTCCCAGCTCCTCCCCGATGACGGCGAAGATGCTGTCCGTGTGGGGGAAGGGGAGGTAGAGGAACTTCTGGCGCCCGACGCCGAGGCCGACGCCGGTGACCCCGCCGGCGCCGAACGCCATCAGGGACTGCACCACGTGGTAGCCGATGCCCTGGGACTCCTCCCAGGGATCGAGGAAGGCCAGGATGCGGGCCATGCGGTACGGGGCCATGCGGATCAGCGGCACCAGGGCCAGGGCGGCCGAGCCGACGAAGAGGGCCAGCTGCAGGGGGTGGGCCCCGGCGACGAAGAAGATGGCCACCGCGGTCAGCACGACCACGGTGGTGGTGCCCAGGTCCGGCTGCTTCATCAGCAGGGCGACGATCACGGCCAGCAGGACGACGAAGGGCAAGAAGCCGTTGGCGAAGTCCCGCACCTGCTCCCGCTTGGAGGTCAGCCAGTGGGCCATGTAGATGATGATGGCCACCTTGGCGAACTCGCTCGGCTGCAGCTCGAAGCCGAAGATGCGAATCCAGCGCTGGGCGCCGTAGACCTCCTTGCCCAGCCCGGGCAGCAGCACCAGGGCGAGCAGGGCCAGGGAGATCACCAGGCCGGGGAGGGAGACGGCGCGCAGGTGGTGGTAGTCCATGCGCATCAGCACGGCCATCAGCACCAGCCCGACCACGGCGTAGAGGGCCTGCCGGGTGAGGAAGTAGAACTGGTTCCCGTAGGCGGTGTAGGCGGTGACCACGCTGGCGCTGTAGACCATCACCAGGCCGAAGGCCAGCAGGGCCACCACCGTGAGCAGCAGCGGGTAGTCGGGGTGCCCGATCCGCACGGTCGGACTGCGGTGCTCGCCGCTCATGACGGCTGCGGGGCGCCGCTGAAGAGGGCCAGCAGGAGCCCGACCAGGGCCCCGATGGCGCCGACGATCCAGAAGCGCTGCACCACCCACGTCTCGGGCCAGCCGAGGCGCCGGAAGTGGTGGTGCAGGGGGGCGATGCGGAACAGGCGGGTGCCGCGCAGCTTGACGCTGGCCACCTGCAGCACGTCCGAGGCGGCGTTGGCCACGAAGATCACCCCGATGGGGACCAGCAGCAGGGGCTGGCGCAGCAGCAGGGCGATCACCGCCAGCAAGGCGCCGAGGGGGAGCGACCCGGTGTCCCCCATGAAGACCTGCGCCGGGTGGGCGTTGAACCAGAGGTAGGCCAGCAGGGCGCCGACCACGGTGGCGGCCAGGGCGCCGCTGGCCCCGTCCCCCTGCCAGAGGGCGACGACCCAGAACGCGGTGAAGGCCAGGCCGCCGGTGGTGGCGGCCAGGCTGTCCATGCCGTCCGTGATGCCCACGGCGTTGATCGTGGCCACGATGACGAAAGCCGCCAGGGGGACGTAGAGCCAGACCGGGACGGGCACCTCGCCGACGAAGGGCACGCGCAGGGAGGCGAAGCCGAGGGCGGCGAGCACGCCGGCGGCGACGAGGGCCAGGACGATCTCCACCACCCACTTGACCCGCGGCGACAGGCCGGCCGAGCGCTCCTCCCGGTTGGTCAGGGTCTGGACGTCGTCCGCGGCGCCGAGCAGGGCGCAGACGAAGGCCACGCCGAGGGGCACGAGGAGGGCCGTCTGCCCCCCGGCCATCACCTGGAAGGCCAGGCTGACGGCGAAGACGGGGGCCAGGAAGATGACGCCGCCCATGGTGGGGGTGCCCTCTTTGTGGGCGTGCTCCTCCGGCTCGCTCGGGTTGAGCTGCTTGCCCATCTCGCGCGCCTTGAGGAAGCGCAGCCAGCGGGGGCCGAAGGCCAGGCCCAGCGCGCAGGCCACCAGGGCGAGGACGATGGCGTAGGCCGGGGCCGCCGGGGCGCCGGTCACCGGCCGGCCGCCTGGGCGGTCTGCGGCGAGCGCGGCGCCTGCGGATTCTGGGGCGCCTGCGCCGCCGGCCGGG
>DATLLM010000085.1:0-3117 GCA_035537855.1 Chloroflexota bacterium
GCCCGGCGGGTCGTCCTCGCCATCCGGGCGGGAGGCGCGGCTGCCCGCCGAGGGGTTCGCCGGGCTCGACGAGAGCGTCCGCGCCGTCATGGCCGCCGCCGGCGTGCCGGGGGCGGCCGTGGGCGTCCTCGTCGGCGAGGAGGCCTACGTCGCCGGCCACGGGGTGACCAACGTCGACTACCCCCTGCCGGTGGACGGCGACACCCTGTTCCAGATCGGCTCGATCACCAAGACGTTCACCATGGCGGCGCTCGTGCGCCTGGTCGACCAGGGGCGCCTCGACCTGGACGCCCCCGTACAGCGCGCCCTGCCCGACCTGCGCCTGGCCGACCCGGAGGTGGCGGCGCGGGTCACCCTGCGCCACCTGCTGACCCACACCAGCGGGCTCCCGGCCAACGACTGGGCGACCCTCGGCGGGGGCGACGACGCGCTGGCCCGCTACGTGGCCACACAAGGCCCCACCTGGCCCCTGCTCCTGCCCCTGGGGCGCGCCCCGTCCTACAGCAACATCGCCTTCTCCGTCGCCGGCCGGGTGCTGGAGGCAGTCAGCGGCGGGCCCTACGCGGCCGCGATCGAGGAGTTGCTGTTCGCGCCCCTGGGGATGGAGCGGGCGACGCTGTCCGCCGCGGACGCCATCGTCGCGGCGACGGCGGCCGGGCACACCGTGCTGGAGGGGCGCCCGCACGTCCAGCGCCCCTGGCCGATGCCCCACACGGGCGCCCCCGCCGGGGGGATCATCGCCTCGGTGGGGGACCTGCTGCGCTACGCCCGCCTCTGGCTGCGGGGGGGCGCCGGCCCGGACGGGGCCCGCCTCTTCACCCCCGCGGCGCTGGCCGAGATAGGGCGGCCGCAGGCGCCCAACCCGGGGTTCCCGCTCAGCTTCGGCCTGACATGGCTCCTGGGGGAGGCCGGGGGCGTCACGTTCTGGAACCACGACGGCGTGACCCTCGGACAGACCGCGCGGCTCACCGTCTTCCCCGGCCACGGCGTCGCCCTCGTCGCGCTGACCAACGCCAACACCGGCGTGGCGGTGTTCCGCGTCGTGCAGGAGTGGGTGCAGGAGCACGTCCTGGGGCTCGCCGCCCCCCCGCCGCCCCGCGTGACCCCGTTGCCCGCCGGGGCGGCGGCGCTGGCCATCTACGCCGGGGCCTACCAGAACCCCGGCGAGGCCACGCTGACGCTGCGCGTGCGCGACGGGGGCCTGGACCTGACGACTCAGGTGGAAGACCCCTTCGTGGGGTCGGTCCGGCCCGCGCTGCCCCCCGACCCTCTGGTGCACCTGGCGCTGGCCACGCCCGACGAGGCGTACGCGGTCGAGGCCCCGGAGGCGCGCGCTGTGTTCCTCCGCGGCGCCGGTGGGCGGATCGAGGGCCTCCTCTGGGGATTGCGCTACAACCGGCGCGTCGGGTAGGGGCCCCGGCCGCCCGGGCCCGCCGCGGCGGGAGCGCTCCTCCGGCCGTCATCCCTGTGACGCATCGGTCGCCGATGCGTCACACGGCGCCTGAGCCGAGCTCTCGGGCTGGATGAGTCACACGGCCACCAAGAGGGCCCCACAGACTGCCTCTGAGGGGCCCTTCTACTCTGGAGCCGATGGTCGGGCGCGAACCGACGGCCTGCTGTTTACGAACTGGCGGCCGTTGCTCCCGCGCCCTCCCACAGCCTCCCGCGTCCTCCTGTGGCCGCCGGGGAGTCTCCCATGGCCGGGCGTGGAGTCGCGCAGCCGCTCACCGGCATTGGGGGACACGGTGGGGTACACGCGGATAGTCGGGAGCCTGCCGCCATCGCACAGCGGGGTCGGCTTCAGTTCCCCGGCACGAGACGGTCGATGGCCGGCGAAGTCAACCGCACGCTGGGCGGGAAGCTCACCGAGAACAGCCGCTCAGAAGTCTGCTGCTCCCCCCTCCGATGGGTTCCGCTGCTTCCTGGTGCGGCGCCCGCTGGAACCGCTCCGACCGTCCCCGGCGTGTGGCGGCGCAGAACCGGGTTACGCCGCGGGTCACGCCTTGATCGCCCTCGAGCGGGCACCAACTGCCACCTGCCGCGGCCGTCCTTCCGTCTGCCCTGCGCGAGGCCGCGAGGCGAGGAAGACCACCGCGCCGGTCTGGAGGAGTCGCATCGCGGCGGCGCGGATCCCCGGCGGGTACGGGGCATGGTGCGGGCCGGGGGTCTCGTGAGGATCCCTTCCGAGGCGTTGACCCCGAGGGTCAGGTGATCGGCGGAACCGGTTCACCTCCGGGCCCCGGCGGCCTCCTGTTCGCGGCGCTTCTGCACCAGGACGTCGGGCACGACTTCGCCCGGGTCGACCGCCCACCACTACGGCAGCTCCGCCGCTACGGCGAAGGTCAGCGCGGCCGAGACCAGGCCCAGGAAGGCGTCCATGAGGGCGACGAACAGGCCACCGTACTCCGGTACGAACT
Source organism: Chloroflexota bacterium (assembly GCA_035537855.1). GTDB lineage: Bacteria > Chloroflexota > UBA11872 > UBA12225 > UBA12225 > DATLLM01. The sequence goes on from DATLLM010000085.1 coordinate 2,418, forward strand.
TGACCGGATTGACGATGAAGGCGAACGCCGCGGCGAGGCCCGCGGCGAGGCCGACGTCGTCGACCGGACGCTGCTTGGATTCCGTGAGGAACGCCGCGATGGTGATCGCCGTCGCGGCGGTGCCGAGCAAGAAACTCACCCCCGCAGCCACGTACTTGATCGCTGGACTGGCGGGGCCCACGAGATAACCAGTCAGCCCCACGATCACCGTCCCCAGCACGGCACCCCAGCCGGCCCACGCCAGGTCGCCCGGGGCGCCGGTGCCCCTCAGGAGCGGGAAGGTGCTGAGCCCGACCGCCATCCCGCAACACACCCTGAGTGAGCCCAGTATCTTGGTCATGAAGTCCTTCGACAGCTGCGGATCAGTGCTGAACCAATCGTGGAGCGAGGCGACCAGCCCGTTGACGATTCTGATGACCCCGTTGAACATCGTCACGAGCTTGACGACCACGCGGGCGGCGCCGAGCCGGGCCACGCCGGCCGAGGCGAGGCTCTGCGACGGCCACTCCCCCTCGACGACCCGCCACACGAAGGTGACCGGGATGGCGGCGACCAGCGTGATCACGTTGAGGACGGTCAGCGGCTGCCCGAACAGCTTCTGGTAGAGCCAGGACAGCACCGGGATGTCGAGCGGCCGGGTCAGCCAGCCGGTCTGCGGATCGAACAGGGTCGAGATGAGCGCGTCGATCAGGCCCAGGAA
>DATLLM010000086.1:0-8630 GCA_035537855.1 Chloroflexota bacterium
CCGGCGCCCCGCGGGTCAGGGCCAGCATGCCGACGACGCTCAGGCTCAGCGTGGCGACCACCACGCCCACGAAGAGCAGCGTCGCGACCAGCGGCGCCTGCGCCATCAGGCCCTGCAGCAGCCAGAAGGCGACGACGAGCACCAGCACGTCGACCGCGAGCACCGCCATCCAGCCCAGCACCGATCTGCCCAGCATGGCTCCTCCTCCGTCCGCGCGCAGGATCCGCCGAGTCCGCGGCGCCGGCCCCGGCGTGCGCCACCGCGACCGCGCTCGTCCCCCAACGCTCCCAGCCCCCGAACGCCGCCAGGCCCCCGGCGGGCCCTCACCCGTCCTGCTCGAAGCGGGCGAGGTGGAGCGGCCGGTAGCGGTCGTAGAGCGTCACGATCAGGGTCAGCAGCAGGGCGAAGAAGAGCGTGGCCCCGCCGTTGAGCGACTCCCCCCTGCCTGGTAGGAGCACGGCGTAGAGCCCGATCAGGGCGGCGTTCACGGCGGCGAGGGCGACGAACTGGCGGAGGGTGGACACCCGGGTCAGCCCGAACCGAGTGAGCCAGGTGCTGAGGACGGCGTTGGCGACGATCACGAAGAGGACGCCGAGGGCGACCGAGAGCACGCCCGCCTCGACGCCCGGGAGCACCTGGGCGAAGATGATGGCCACCAGCGACACCAGGGCGACCTTCTCCACCACCGCCGGGTCGGTCAGGCGGAACGGCCCGGGGGCCACCGCGCGCCGCGCGCTCCGCTCGGCCACGGCGGCCGGGATCGGGTCGGCGGCGAGCCGCGGCGGGTGATCGGCCGGGGGCAGCCGGTGGGTGAACAGCCACCGCCCCCCGAGGATGAGGGCCACGATCGCCAGGACGAGCGCCACGGTCACCCCCGGCCGGTTGGCGAGCGCCTCCCCCCACGAGGCGGCGGCCGCCACGCCGAAGATGGTGGTCTTGATCCAGTCCGTCGTGTCCACCTGGGCGACGTGGAGGATGTACTCCTGCGGCAGCTTGATCACGATCCAGATGAGCGCCGCCGCGGCGAGCACGGCATTCCGGCCCAACCGCCGGGGATCCCAGCGCAGCCGGACGCCCTCGTAGAAGTCGAAGAAGTACTCGAAGGTGTTGGGGAAGAGGAGCAGGATTGGCCGGAGCTGCGAGAGCTCGAATAGGACGACCCCGACCAGGCGGTAGTAGAGCAGGAAACGACTGACCTCGAAGGCGACGAGGTTGGCCCAGTTCCGCAGCGTCGCGATGTAAGCGAGGGTGAGGTAGTAGACGTCGAGGGCTTTATCGTAGCCCTGATAGAACTCGAGGTCGAGGGCGGTGAAGCGCTGGAAGACGGTCTGGTCCAGGCCGTCGAGGACGAACGCGGCGAGGATCGCGGGCAACGGGTAGCGCGGGATGCCGAGGGGCACCAGCAGCCGGAGGGCGAGGACGACGAGAAAGACGAGGAGGTCGGACACGGACGCATCAGCCACGACAGCACCTCCCGTGCGGGCCGGATGGTCTTGCCCCGCGGGCCGGAGCGCCAGTGGGCGCTCCCCAGCATAGGCCGGCGGCCAGCTGGGAACCGTGTCCGGGTCGTAGGCGCTGAGCGCTCGTGTGCCGACAGGTGACAGCGGGTTGCCAGATCGGGCGCCGCCCGCGCCGGCGCGGCGCCCGGTGACCGCCCGCGCCGACTCCTGGATGGTCGGCCAGCCGCCCGACGGCCTGCGCGAGCGCCTGAAACGAGGCGAGGGCGGCCCCCCGGGCGGGGTCGCGCTCACCTCCGTGCCGGAGCGCCTGTACGGGTCGCGCTGGGAGGCTCCGGGCGGTGGGAACCCGGCGGGGGCGTGGTGGGCCCGGCCCGCGCCCCGGGCGGGGCCTACGACCGTTGGGTCGGCTGGAAGGCCGACGCCGACCCGGAGAACGAGGCGGGAGGCCGGCCTGCCCTCAGCGCGTGCGGTCCGGGCCGCGGCGGTGGGCAACAATCGTCGGGCGACCGTGGGCAGCCCCGACGGCCGTGCGGCCGTACCGGAGGCCGCTGGGGCGGCCATGGGGCGGCGGTCGCGCACCCACGGAGGGGACGAGATGGCTGACGCCACTGAACGCGCTGTGACCGCCTACTGCGACAGCGCCGCGCAAGCGGAGCAGGCGGCGCAGGACCTGATGCGCTGGGACAAGGCCAACGACGAGATCAAGCTCGGCGCCATCGGCATCCTGACCAAGGGGAGCGGCAGCAATAACGTAGCGGCTCAGGGGGAGCGGGGGAGGAGGGTGTAGTTCCACTGCGGGTGCGTGGCGTGCGGGTGCAGGGCGAGCTGGGCCATGACCTCATCCGGAACGACGCCGCCGGTGGGGTAGTCGTCGGTGTCGAGCTGGGCCGACACCGTGAGGCCGGCGTCGGTCGTCGTGGCGCCGATGAGGCTGACCACGGTCTCGTAGTCGACCAGGGGGCGGCCGCGCCAGTGGATGCTGATGTAAGCGAAGAGGCGGTGCTCGATCTTATTCCACTTGCTGGCGCCGGGCGGCAGATGGCAGACGGTGATCGGGCGCCGCAGCTCATCCGCCAGGGCCTGCAGGCCCGCCTTCCAGAGCCGGCTGCGGGCGCCGTTGCTGCCCCTGCTGTCGGCCGGATCGAGCAGCTGACTCCGGCGCCGGGCGCTAGGTGTGCAGTCTCGGAGTGTAGTGGTGCGGGCGCGTACCCTCAGAGCCAGGAGACCGCGCGATGGGAAGCGTTCTTCATGGCTGCGCCCGCACGACGCCGCGTATCCGAGCCGAGCTCCAACGGTCGGAAGCGTCGACCCGGGCCCTCGCCCGGCAGTACGGCCTGAACCCGAAGACCGTCGCCAAGTGGCGGAAGCGGGCCACCACGGTGGACGCGCCGATGGGGCCGCGCCGGCGCAGCACCGTGTTGACCGAGGCCGAGGAAGCTGTCGTCGTTGAGTTTCGGCGCCGCACGCTGCTCCCGCTCGACGACCTACTCGGCTGCCTGCGGGGCCAGATCCCCGCGCTGAGTCGGAGCGCCCTGCACCGCTGCCTCCGGCGGCATGGGATCAGCCGGCTGCCCATCCGGGGCGGCGCGGCGCCCAAGCGAGGCCGCTTTGCCGAGACGCCGCTCGGCTCCATCCACCTCGACGCGTGCGAGGTGCGCTCGGCCGAGGGGAAGCGGCACCTCTTCCTGGCCATCGACCGCGTGACGAAGTTCGCCTACGCCGAACTCCACGCGCGGACGACGATGGCCGCCGGCGCGACGTTCCTTCAGGGGGTCATCCGGGCCTTCCCCTACGCGATCCACACCGTGCTCACGGACAACGGCACGCCGTTCGCGGACCAGCCCCGCTACCGCGACGGGCCGACCGCCGGGTACGGCGGCCACCCGTTCAACCGTGTCTGCCGTGCCCACCGGATCACGCACACGCTCACCCGGCCGTACCACCCGTGGACGAACGGCCAGGCCGAGCGCTTGGTCCGCACCGTCAAGGACGCGACGGTCAAGGCGTCCCACTACGCCACGCACGCTGACCTCGAGGCGCACGTGCGCGCCTTCCTCGCCGCCTACAACTTCGCCAAGCACCTCAAGACGCTGCGCTGGCGGACCCCCTTCCAGGCCGTCTGTGACGCCTGGGCCACTGATCCGCAGCCGTTCCGACTCGACCCGCACCACCTCATCCCGGAACCGAACATCTAGCGGGCCGGTCTTGGCGCGGGGGGCTCCTAAATGAAGGCGTAGCCCTTCCCCGACTTCTGGAGCATCCCCTGGGAGATCAAGTGGTTGATGACCTCGTCCATCACCTTCTTCTGCTTCTTCGTCGAGAGGTAGTTCCACGGCGTGTCCTTGTGGGACAGGTTGCACGCCGTGTGCCCGGCCGTGAGCGTGGGCAGGTCCCACTGGACGGTCTTTTTCGCCGCCGTGTACTTGGCGCTCAGCATGAAAAAGGCCGGGTTCGGGTGGTGGGTCTGGACGAGTGAGTCCAGGGCGTGGCCGGTGTGCGCCGCCGGCAGGTCGAGCGGGTGGCAGATGGGCGGCTTCTTCCCGACGCCCACCTCGTGGTACGTGCCCGGGTCCATCTTGACCATCGTGTTGCAGCCGGGCTCCGAGCAGGCGATCTCGTGGTGGGTGCCGCCGGGCGACATGGGCATGGTCGTCGGGTAGACCGAGTGGAACTGCCCGCCATACTTGGAGGCCCGCTTCGGCGTCGTCATGGTGAACGAGGCGTCCTCGGGGTCCTCGACCTCGGCGGGGGCGTCCGGGAGGTCGATGGCGAGGAGTTCGGCGATGACCGACAGCAGCTGGGACCGCCCGTTCCGGACGAGCTGCTTCTCCTTGAGCAGCAGCGCCTCCCGGTCCGAGCGACCCAGCTTCCCGAACCACGCCGGGGGGTTGTTCTTGAGGTCGAGGCGACGAATGTGCTTGCCGTACACGTCGTCCTCGAGCTGCCGCTGCACAGCGGGTTGGGCGAGGTACGCCGCCGGGACCGCTGCGGCCGCCACGGGGGCCGTGACCGTGGGGACCTCCGGCCGCAGCCAGCGGGTGACGGCCTGGTTGCCGACCCTCCGCTGAAGGGCCAGGAGGGCGGCCGGGCCGACCCCGTGGGGCGCAGCGCCCGCCGGGCAGGGCGCCGGCTGGCCGTCTGCCGTCGTACAGCGCCGCAGCCGGGGCTCGCTCTCCGGGGCGCGCGGCGCGGCCGCGCTCCGGGCCACACGCAGTCCGCCGCTCATGCCGTGCCCTCCGCCCCCACCGGCGCCCGCCAGCCCGCGTCGTCGTGTCGCTCCGCGCACCGCCCGGCCCGCACACCGCCCGGTCTCATGGCGGACCACTGTAGTTGCCTCCGCGTGGTTGTCAAGAGTGGCTGTTGATGATTGTTGATGGCCGGCGGCGTCCGCCATCGGGAGCGTTCGGTCGGGGCGGCCGCGGGCGTAGTCTCTGGACGTTCCCCCCTACCACCCGGTCATCATGGCCCCCGAGCACGAGGAGGTCGTCGGCTGCGCCCTCGCCCTGGTGGAGATCTTCACCGCGCCCGTCGTGGACCCCCGCCTGCGCGTCTGGCTCCGGGTGGTGCAGGACGGCAACGCGGTGCCGCAGCGCACCCTGGTCCGCGCCGAGCTCTCCGTGGCGCTCGCTCCGTAACGCCCCAGCATGGTCCGGCTGCGCCAGCCGGCGAGGCGCATCAGATCGCCCTCCTGCCCGCCATCGCTCAGCCACTGGTGGGCGAAGGTGTGCCTGAGGAGGTGGGTGTACGCCCCCTCGATTCCTGCCAGCTTGCGGCGGTCGCGAACCACCTGATACAGGCCGTTGTCCGTCATGGGGCCGGCGTGGCCCAGCCAGAGGTTCGGCCGGTGGGCGTGCCGGTGCCCGGCCCTATCCCGCAGGTAGCGATCGATGGCCTGGGCACTCTTGCGCCCGAAAGGGCAGCGCCGGGGGCGGCGGCCCTACCGCAGCACCTCGGCGACGTTGTCGGTGACGTCGATGTCCTCCACCTTTAGCCCGGCCAGCTCTGCCCGGCGCATCCCGGTGTCCAGCAGCAAGCGGATGATCGCCGTGTCCCGGCGGGCGAGGACGTCCTTCCCCTCGCAGGACCGGAGCAGCTTCTGGAGCTGGGCCTCGGTCAGCACCTGCGGCGGCGTCTCGGGGATCGCCGGGGGCTTCATGTTCGCCATCGGGGAGACCTTGATCTCCCCCTCGTCCACGGCCCACTTGAAGAAGCTGTGCAGGGCGCGGTAGCGGTTGCTGGCCGTGGCCGGCTTCCAGCGGGCGAGCAGGTGGGCGATGAACGCCTCGACGTGCTCCCGCTTGATGTGGAGAACGTCCGTGGGCATCCCCTGCGCCGCCAGGAAGGCACCGAAACGCTCAAGAGCATCGGCGTACACTTCGACCGTCCGGGGCGACTTGTTCTCGGCCAGGAGGGAGCGCTTGAAGCTCTCGGCCACGGCACGATAACTGGCGAGCATCTGGTCTCGCCGGACCGTCTCCACGGGCATGTTCAGGGTCTCCCTTCGCTTGTCCAGTTATCAACTGGTGAAGCGCTTCAGCAGACGCCTGATCGTCGCACGCGATCAGTTATCGTGTCTTCCCAATCTGGGAAAGGGCCCTTTGGAGCGGGGGACGAGACTCGAACTCGCGACCACCTGCTTGGAGGGCAGGGGGCACCCCCTCCAGTGGCCCCCGCGCTTCTCTGGTACGGTCCCCGCCTGAACCGCTCCAACCGCCCCGCACGGGCCACGGCGCGCGGCCCGGTTACCCCTCCGGTTACCCCTCGGTCGCGGTCGCCGGCCGGTCGCCGACCGGAGGTGGAACCGGGAACGCGGCAGCCGCGCCTCGCCCTCGCGCGGCGCGTCTTCGCGGCGCTCGGCGGCTGGCTGCCCCGCCGGTCGAGACCCCTACCGCCACCGGCACCATAACTCGCCCCTCGACGCTACGGCGTGTCCGCAAGCCCTGGACGCAGCGGAGTACGATGGCGCTGCGGCGCCTCAGCTTGGGGGGTGCGGACCCGCCCTCGCCGGCATGCGCTGGACACCACCGCCCTGCCCGCCGCGGCGGTCGCCGCCCGTCTGGCGCCCTTCTTCGGTGGGTCTCCCGGCGGCGCCCCGCCCGACCGAGGCTCGCGTGGCGGAAGCGGGTAGCCCGGACGTAGACGCCGCCGGGGCAGCCCGGCGGACGAACGGCTTCGCGTAGGCGGTGTCGCGGTGCGTCCGGAGCTGCCCTCCGGAAGTCGCCAGCGCTCACCGACTTCGCGGACTCGTCCGTCGGGCGCGCCCCCTCCGGGCGGAGTCATGCGTCCGCGGCGGGGGGGAGCGGCTGGGGGGCGGCCGCCCGCCCGCGGAGGAGGTCGGCGGCCTTCTCGCCGATCATGATCGCGGTGGCGTTGGCGTTGGCCGCCGTGATCGCGGGCATGATCGAGGCGTCGGCGACGCGCAGCCCCGCCAGGCCGCGGACGCGCAGCTGCGGGTCGACCACGGCCAGGTCGTCGACCCCCATGCGGCAGGTGCCCACGGCGTGGTCGAAGCTGCTCGCGCCGGCGCGGACGAACGCCCGCAGCGCCTCGGGCCCGGCCGCCTCGGCGCCGCCCATGACGTCCCGCCCCCGCCAGGGGGCGAACGCCGGCTGCAGGCGCAGCGCGAGCGCCCGCTGCACCCCGGCGACGAGCGTGTCCAGGTCGTACCGCTGGTCGAGGTAGTTGGGGTCGATCAGGGGCCGCGCCTCGGGGTCGCTCGAGGCGAGCCACAGCCGGCCCCGGCTCGCCGGGCGCAGGTGCGCGACGGTGAAGGTGTAGGCGTTGCCGCTCGCCTCCTGCCAGGGGTTGCGGAGGGGGGCGTAGACCACCATCAGCTGGACGTCGGGCCCGGGCAGCCGGGCGTCGCTGCGCCAGAAGAGCACCGCCTCGCCCAGGTTGCCGGTCCCCGGCGGGATCTGGCGCGGCGCCTCGACGCAGAGGCCGCGCACGAGGACGTGGTCCTGGAGGTCGCGCCCGACCCCCGGCAGCGCGGCGACGGCGGGGATGCCGAGCGCGGCGAGGGCCTCCGGGTCGCCGATCCCGGAGAGGAGCAGCAGCCGCGGCGAGTCGATCGTGCCGGCGCACAGCACCACCTCGGCGCCGGCCGCGGCGTACTCGGCGCGGCCGGCGCGCCGGTACTCGACCCCGGTGCAGCGGCCGCGCTCGATGCGCAGCCGGTGCACGAACGCGCCCAGCTCGAGGGTCAGGTTCGGCCGGGCGCGCACCGGGCGCAGGTAGGCGTCGGCCGTGGTCTGGCGCTGGCCGGCGGCGATGGTCATGTCGTGCAGGCCCGCCCCGTCGCGCTCGTAGGCGTTGAAGTCCTCCCGCAGCGGGTAGCCGGCCTCGCGGCAGGCCTCGACGAAGGCCAGCGTCAGCGGGTGGGGGTGGGCTGTGGGGCCCACGCGCAGCGGGCCGCCCCGGCCGCGGTAGCGCGGGTCCCCGTGGGGGACGTCCTCCATGCGCTTGAAGTAGGGGAGGACCTCCGGGTACGACCAGCCGGCGTTGCCGGCGTACGCCCAGGCGTCGAAGTCCGTGTGGTGCCCGCGCAGGAAGGCCATGGCGTTGATGGCGTGCGAGCCGCCGAGGCCCCGGCCCCGGGGCAGGGGGTGCACGTGCCCGGTCGCCCGCTCGGGGACGGCGGTGTAGGCCCAGTCCCGCTCGGTGCCGGCGAGCGTCGGCCACAGCGGGGGCCGGCGCACGACGTCGCGCAGGCCGTCGCCGCCGGCCTCGAGCAGCAGCACGGTGACGGCCGGGTCCTCGGTCAGCCGCGCGGCCACGACGCAGCCGGCCGACCCGGCGCCGACGACGACGTAGTCGTAGCGCCGGCCCGTGGGCCCGCCGCCGGCCGGGGCGGCCGCCGGGCCCGCGGCCAGCAGGCCGAGCCGGCCGAGGCCGCGCCGCCGGAAACCGTCCATAGCACACCTCCTTCGTCGGATCCCTTGAGTGGCCGCGGCGTGATGACCGCTCCTGGCCGGGCCGCCCGGGCCGCCTCAGCGGCCGGCCCGGGCCAACTCGGCCTCGTGCTCGGCGACCCAGCGGGCCGGGGCGGCGGCGCCGTGGGTGGCCGTGAAGAGCGCCTGGACGAGGGCCGGCTGCGTCCCCAGGTGCTCCCCGTCTGACGCCCGCGGGGACGGCCACCCGGCCACCGGCGACGGCGTGCCGCCGGCCGGG
>DATLLM010000087.1:0-19754 GCA_035537855.1 Chloroflexota bacterium
ACCAGGCCTTCCTCGCCCTCGGCTGCGCGCTCGTCTGCTGGCAAGTGCTCACCCACGCCGCGTGATTACTGTGAGGCGTTCTAAGAGCGCCTCCCAGAGAGGGGGCTGGGGACAACGTCCCCAGGAAGATTCTCTCTTCTCTCCCCCACCTGTGTGAGGCACTCTAGGCGGCCGGCGCCGGGCGGATGTTCTGGTTGATGCGGAAGAAGTTGGTCGGGTCGTAGCGCCCCTTGATCGCGGCCAGGCGCTGCCGGGTCAGCTCCGGGTAGGCGTCCTTGATGCGCTCCGGGCCCTCGTTCTCCAGGAAGTTGACGTACGCCCCGTCCATCTTCGGCCCGATCTCGGCCCAGGCCCGCTGCAGCCAGGCCACGTTCTGCGCGGCTTCGGAGGGATCGATCCAGGCGCCCCAGGCGGAGAGCATCATCGACTGGTGGCGGTGGGCGAAGGCGGTCGCCCCGGCGGGGACGCGGGAGACGGCGCCACCCAGGGGGCGGAGCTGCACCGCGTCGTAGGGGGAGACCATCGCCCGGGCGTGCTTGATGAGGGTCTCCGCCAGGTCGCGGTCGAGCCCGTTGGTGAAGCCGGTGCGGACGGCGTGGGGCCGGCTGATCCCGCCCTCGGCCGTGAGCTGGTAGAGCCCGGTGTAGGGCATCGGCATCACCGCCTCGCCCACCAGCGTCCCGATGTGGCGCAGGGGCTCGACGGCCGCCATGCCGTCGGCGACGTCGCCGGTGTAGCAGAACGTGGTCATCAGCACCAGGCTGCCCACCTTGTTCGCCGGGAGGAACGGCAGCGGCGGCGCGGCCATCAGGAAGGCGATGGTGGTCAGCCCCTCGGGAGCCGCCTGCGCCACCTTGTAGTAGCGCTCCAGGACGTCCGCCGTGGCCTCGTGGATCACCGCCCCGCCGACGATCGTGCCCACCGGCTGCAGGCGGTACTCGAACGCGGTGACGATGCCGAAGTTGCCACCGCCCCCGCGCAGCGCCCAGAAGAGGTCGGGGTGCTCGGACTCGCTCGCGGTGAGCAGCTCGCCGTCCGCGGTGACTACCTGGGCGGAGAGCAGATTGTCCACCGCCAGGCCGTACTTGCGGGCCAGGTAGCCGATACCGCCCCCGAGGGTCAGGCCGGAGATGCCGACCGTCCCGGCGTCGCCGAAGGGCGTGGCCAGCCCGTAGGCCTGGGCGGCCTCGCCGTACTCGCCGGCGGTCAGCCCGGGCTGGGCCCAGGCGACGCGGCGCTCGGGATCGATGCTGATCCCCTTCATCCCGGAGACGTTGACCACCACCCCGCCGTCCACCGCGCCGTGGCCGGCCATGCTGTGGCCCCCGCTGCGCACGGCCAGGGGCGCCCCCTGCCGGCGGGCGAAGCGCACCGCCTGGGCGACGTCGGCCGCGTCGCGCGCCCGGACGATCACCGCCGGGTAGCGGTCGTAGGCCGCGTTCCACACCTTCCGCACGCCGTCGTACGACCCGTCCTGGGGCAGCACCAGGTCGCCGGCGAGGCGCTTGCGGAGGGCCTCAACCGCGACCGCGTCCAGCACGGCACTGTCTGACGCACGCTGCATGACCATCGACTTGTCTCCCTCATTCTCCGTTGACGTTGGCCCGGCGGTGGCGCCGGGAGCGGGGCGGGCGCCGTGCCCGCCGTGCCTCCGGCCCGTTCGGCCCGTTCGCGTCGCCCTGCGACCTGGGGCAATACTGCGCCCGAACCCGCTGACGGGTCACGGGCGACGGCCTGACGGTCGCCTGACGGGCCCCTGACAGGGCGCAGCGCGAGGCGCTTCGCGGGGGCGGGCCGGGCGTGGCCGCAGACTGGTACGGTGCGTGCGAGGGGTTCGGGCGATGACCGACGACCTGCTGCTGCCCGAGCTGCCACCGGGACGGGGCAACCGCCCCCGCTGGTCGTCCCTGCGTGAGGCGCAACGGCAGACCGCGCTCGTCTCCGCCTGGACGGCGGCGCGCCCGGGCGCGCCGTTCCCGGCCAGCCCGGACGACTGCGAGGTCTGCCGCACGCTGGGGGCCTGGCTCAGCGGCGGGGCCGTCCCCGGTGAGTGGCACAAAGAGCACAGCCGCAGCCAGTCCGGCGGCCTCGCCGCCGTCGTCCGCGCCGTCGCCGGCGCTCGCGACGCCGCGCTGGGCAACGCCGGCCGGCGGCAGGACGGGGTGGCCATCCGGCACTCCCACGAGGAGCTGCATCTCTTGCTGACCCGGGAGCTGACCGATCTGTGGGCGGACACCACCGGGGCCGGGGCGGAGCGGCGCGCCGCGCGGACGCAGGAGGTGTTGCGCTTCCGTACGGCGCTCGACGCCTTGCTCGCCGAGCCGGCCCTGAGCCCGTTCGTGCGCCCGGGCTGGGACGGGTCGGACGGGCGGCCGGTGCTGCGCGAGCCGCCGGCCACCGGCGGCATCGCGGACCGCTCCAAGGCCTTCTTTCTGCTCCACCGCCACCGCTTCCAGGACCTCACGGCGGCCACCATGGGCGACTACGCTCAGGTGCGCCGGCGCGAAGCGGGGGCCGCCGCGGGGAGCCTGCGCCTGTACGACGCGCGGGGCCGGGTGCTCGAGCTGACCGGGCTGACCTCCGGCTACGAGGGCGAGGGGCCGCGGGGCACGCTCTGGGTGCTGCGCGCCGCCGGACTGCCGGACGCCGGCCGGCCCGACCTGGAGCGCACGGTCTTCGAGCGGCGGGCCTTCCGCTGGCCGGCGGAGCCGGAGCCCGCGCGGCGCTGACCCCTGCCGTGCACCCACGATGGGATCTGCAGCCCCGTCCTCGTGGAGGGGGACGCGGACCTCACCTCGGGGTAGGTCCAGGATGCGCCGGCGTCTGCTATACCTAGGTCCCTCGAGCCAGCGCAGCGGCGCCGCGGGGAGTCGACGAGACGGCGATGGAGGCGGGCATGACGGCCGGGGAGCGCAGCGGGGAGGCTTTCGAGCTCGGCGAGCGGTTGACCGTGGTCGGCCGGCGGCTGGAGCCGGGCGATCCGGCACCCGACTTCGTGCTGGAGCGCTTCGACCCGGCGTCCTCGACGCTGGACAGCGTCCGGCTGGAGGACTCGGCCGGCTCGGTGCGCCTGCTGAACGTGGTGAACTCCCTGGATACGCCCGTCTGTCACAGCGAGACGCAACGCTGGGAGGCGCTGCTGGGCGACCTGCCGGCGGGCGTGCGTCTGTACACCGTGAGCATGGACCTGCCTTTCGCCCAGGGGCGCTGGCGTACGGCCGAGGGGGTCACGCACGACGCCCTCTCGGCGCACAAAGACGAGCGCTTCGGGCGCGACTACGGCGTGCTGCTCAAGGAATGGCGGCTGCTGCAGCGGGCCGTCTTCGTCATCGGCCGGGACGGACGGATCGTCCACGCCGAGTACGTCCCGGACCAGATGGCTGAGCCCGACTACGCCGCGGCCGTCGCCGCCGGACAGCGCGCCGCCGGCTGAGCCCCGGCGGCCGCCGCCCGCCCGGTTCGTCCTACTTCGCCGCGTCCCAGCCCTTGTTCCCGTCCAGCAGGGGCTGCACCCGGCGGGCGACGCCGTCGACGAACTCCTTCGGCGCCACCTGCTGCTTGAGCAGCTTGTCCCGCTCCTCCGTCCAGACCTTGTCCAGCTCGAACTTCACCGGGGAGATCGGCCGCCCCAGGGCGGAGTAGCCGGAGGCGGGGACGACGATCTGGACGTTGGGCATGGCGAACTTGGACTTCTCCAGCTCCTTCATCGCCGAGGCGCGGCAGGGAGTACCGAGCCCGGTCTTGACGAACTGCCACAAGATGGAGCGGTCGGGGTCCTTGCCCAGCAGCTCGGCCAGGAACAGCCAGGCCTCGTCGCGGTTCTTGCTGTTGGTCGTGATGGGGTAGCCGGAGCCCATCGAGGCGCTGACCCGCTTGCCGGTGGGGCCGAGGGGCCAGTTGGCGATGGGGGCCTCGAAGTTCAGCTTGCCGATCCAGCCGCGGTAGGTCCAGGGGCCCCCCAGGCGCATCCCCACCTTCCCTTGCAGGAAGAGCTCGTCGGAAGTGCCCTGGTAGGTGCCGGGGACGGGGTTCACCTTGTGCTTGAAGAAGAGGTCCGTCCAGTACTGCATCGCCTGCAACGAGCCGTTGCCGGTGATGCCGGTGCGCGATTCGGACTCGTCCACCCACTCCCCGCCCCAGGGGCCCAGGTAGCTGGCCATGGCCCACCCGGCGGCGGGGCCCCCGTCCAGCAGGCCCCACTGGCCCTGGGCCTCGTTGGTCAGCTTGCGCGCGGCGTCGGTCACGTCGTCCCAGGTCCACCGGTCGGTCGGCGCGGGGACGCCGTTCTTCTGGAACAGGTCGGCGTTGTACCAGAGCATGTTCGGGCCGTGGTCGTAGGGGATGGCGAAGATCTGACCGGCCCGGCTGTACATGTCCACCGCCACCTTGGGGAAGTCCGCCAGATCGAACGACTTGTCCTTGTTCAGGTACTGGGACACCGGGACGACGATCTTGTTGCTGATGTAGTACTGGATCTGCGAGCCCTGGGCGTAGACGATGTCCGGCAGCGTGCCGGCCGAGGCGTCGACCACCAGCTTGGCCATGCCGTCGAAGGACGAAGACGACCCGCCGAGCCACTCCACCGACATCCAGGGGTACTTGGCCCGGATGGCCTTGTCCGCCGCGTCGTAGGCCGGCCACTGGCTGCTGGCCGAGTTCTGGATGTTCGTGCTCAGCTTGACCGGGGGGTGATTCTTGGTGTCCGTCTCGCCCCCGCCGGCCCTGCCGGCCCCGCCGCCGGGCGCGCAGGCGGCGAGGGTGGCCCAGCCGAGGGCCGCGCCGGCGGCGAGGGCCACCCGGCGGGTGCGTCGCCCGCTCCCGGGCCGGCGCTCGTCCCCTCCCGCCGGCGCCCGACCCCGCTTCGTCGTCTCCCCCATCCTGTACCTCCTGTTCCGGTGGTCCCCGGACTGGTCCGCTCTCGCGTCTCGCGCCACCGCTTCCGGCTTCGATCCCGCGAGCGTGCCGGCCTGCGGGCGCGAAACCGGTATCGCTGAGGAGGCAGTATAGGCGCGCCCACCGGAGACGGCAACGCGCGCGGTCGCCTCTGCGGTAGGATCGCCGGCGATGAGCGAGACCGTCTTCGACGCCCACGTGCACATCTGGTCGGCCGACCGCGACCGGTTCCCGATGGTGCCCGGGCGGGAGCGACCGGCCGAGCCGGACGGCAGCGCCGAAGCGCTGCTCCGGGAGATGGACGCGGCCGGCGTCGGCGCCGCGCTGCTGGTGCAGACGCCCTGGCTCGGCGAGGACAACCGCTACCTGGTGGACGCCGGGCGCCGCTTCCCGGGGCGCTTCGTCTCCCTCGGCTGGCTGGAGGACCCGCTGGCCGCGGACGCGCCCGACCGGCTGCGGCGCCAGTACAGCGCGGACGGCTGCCGCGGGGTGCGCCTGCACCTGACCGACGCCCGGGTGAACGCCGGTGTGCTGGACGGGCGCGCCGACCCCCTGCTGCGAGCGGCCGCGGGCCTGGGCGTCCCGGTGCAGTTCCTGAACCGGCCGCCGACGCACCCCACGGTGCTCGCCGTCGCCCGGCGCTTCCCGGACCTCGATCTGGTGGTCGACCACCTGGGGCACCCCGACCCGAAGGACGCCCCGGACTACCCCGGGATGGCTCCCTTCTTCGCCCTCGCCGCGCACCCCAGGGTGTACGTCAAGGTCTCCAACCACGTGCTGCACTCCACCCGGCCCGCGCCGTGGACGGACCTGCACGCCTTCCAGGGTCGCGTCCTGGAGCGATTCGGCCCCCGGCGCCTGATGTGGGGCTCGAACTGGCCGATGCAGCTCCCCAGCCCCGACTACGGGGAGCGCCTGCGCGCGGTCAGCGAGCACCTGCCCGGGCTGAGCGCCGGGGATCGGGCGTGGGTGCTGGGCGGCACCGCCCGCTCGCTGTGGCCGCCCCGGCCGGTCCGGCCGGCGGGCGCGGCGCCGCCCGGCGGCCGGGAGTGACCCGCAGGCGTCAGGCGCCGCGGCGCCCCTGCCCCGGCTGATCGCCGGGGCGGCGGAAGGGCGTCGGGCGCGCCGGCGGGCGGGGCGGGTGCAGCGCCCGGGCGAAGCGCAGGGCCTCGGCCAGGGTGGCGAAGCGCCAGGCGTGCTGCGGGCGATCCGGCCGGCGCACCCACCAGGCGCCGTTCGGCGCCTCTTCGACCTCGTAGCTGTTGATCAGCACTCTGTGAGCCTCGGTGAGCCAGGATGACTCCGGGCCGGACGCTGAGGTGGGCGATCCGGCGATCCGGCGTAGAGAAGGGATGTCAGACAGACGTCGGAACGGCCGGAATGGTTTCACCCTCGTCCCGCCGGAACTCCCGGCTGCGGGGGCGCCGCCGGGGGGCTTCGCTATACTTGCGGCCGTCCGGTCGACCGGCCACCGCGGTCGCGCGTGGTCGCGACCGGGCCGGACGCGAGTCCGGCGGCGGGGCCGGCGGCGGGCAGGTCACGGCGTCTCACCGGAGACGAGCGGGGGTTCCGGGGGTGGCGACCGTTTGAGGGTGGGCTGAGGCGAAGTCGTGGCCGAGCCGGATCGAGTGATCGTGACCCGCACCAACCGCAACTGGTTGAGGGAGGACGGCATCCTCCAGTCGGCGACCCTGCCCGGGGCCAGCCAATCGCTCGCCGATGCCCACGAGAACACGGCCGCCTACGCCCGCCTCACGGACGGGAAGCGGTTGCCCCTGCTGATGGACCTGCGCTCGGTCAGCGGCCCGCTCGACCGCGAGGCGCGCGAGTTCTACTCCGGTGCGGAGTACGCCCGGGTGATCAGCGCCACGGCCCTGCTGGTCGGCTCCCCGGTCGGGCGGGTGATCGGCACGTTCGTGCTGCGCCTGAACCGCCCGGTCTCGCCGATCCGCATCTTCACCAGCGAGCCGGAGGCGGTGGCCTGGCTGGAGGGCTTCCGGCCGTGAGCGGCCTGCGCCTGGCGCCGGACGACGCCCGGGTGGAGCAGATCCTGGACCTGATCACCCGGCTGGCCGCCGGGGAGCGGGGGGTGGAGGGGGCGCCCTCCACGCGCGGCGACTCCCTGGACGCGGTCATCGTGGGGCTGAACATGCTCGGCCAGGAGCTGGACGCCGCCATCGACGCCTCGGTGCGCGCCCTGGCCAATCTGGAAGAGCGGGTCAGGGAGCGGACGCAGGAGATCCAGGAGGCGCGGCGGGAGGCGGAGGCGGCGCAGCAGGCGGCCGAAGCGGCCCAGCGCTCGGCCGAGGCGGCCTCGCGGGCCAAGAGCGCCTTCCTGGCCAACATGAGCCACGAGATCCGCACCCCCATGAACGCCATCCTGGGCATGGCCGAGCTGCTGGCCGAGACGCCGCTCACCCCGGAGCAGCGGGAGTACGTCGCCATCTTCCGGCGCGCCGGCGACAGCCTGCTGGCCCTGATCAACGACATCCTCGATCTCTCCAAGGTGGAGGCCGGGCAGCTGGAGCTGGAGTCGGAGGACTTCGACCCCGGGGCCCTCGCCGAGGAGGTGGCCGAGGTGATGGCGGCCCGGACCCACGCCCGCGGCCTCGAGCTGACTTGCGACGTGGCGCCGGACGTCCCCGCCTTCGTGCGCAGCGACCCGCAGCGCCTGCGTCAGGTGCTGCTCAATCTGGTGAGCAACGCCGCCAAGTTCACCGAGCGGGGGGAGATCGCCCTGCGCGTCGTCCGCACGGCGGCCCTGGCCGGCACCCCGGAGGGCGACGACCGCATCTGGCTGGCCTTCAGCGTGCGGGACACCGGCATCGGGATCGACCCGGCGAAGCTGTCCACCATCTTCGACGCCTTCACCCAGGCGGACGCCTCGACCGCCCGGCGCTACGGGGGCACCGGACTGGGCCTGACCATCGTGCAGCGCATCGCCGAGCTGCTGGGCGGAGCGGTCGCCGTCTCCAGCCTGCCCGGACGGGGCTCCCTCTTCACCGTCACCCTTCCGTTCGCCGCGCCCGCCGGGCGCCAGGCGCCCGCCCCGTGGCTGGGGGCCGATCTGGCCGGAGCGAGGGTGCTGGTGGTGGACGACAACGCGACCAACCGGCTCGTCCTGACTCACCAGCTGGAGGCCCACGGGGCGCGCGTCGCCGAGGCGGACTGCGGCACCGACGCCCTGGCGGCCCTGCGCGCCGCCCGGGACGCCGGCACGCCGTACGATCTGGTGCTGCTCGACCGGCGGATGCCGGACATGGACGGCTTCGAGGTGGCCGCCCGGGCCCTCGAGGAAGCCGGCCGGGACGGCGCCGGCGTCGCCCGGGCGGTGATGATGCTGACCTCGGACGAGCGCACGGGGGACGCCACCCGGGCCCGCTCGCTCGGCCTCGCCGGCTACCTGGTCAAGCCGATCAAGCGGGCCGACCTGCTGGACGCCGTCACCGGCAGCGGGCGCGCGGCCGCCGGGGTCGGGCCCGAGCCGGACGCCGCGCCGCGTCAACCGCCGGCAGCGCCTCCGTCCGCGGCGCCGCCGGCGCCGCGGACGGAGGCGCCGCCGGCGGCCGCCGGCGACGCCGGGACGCTGCGCCTGCTGCTGGCCGACGATTCGGCGGACAACCGGCGCATCGTGCAGCTCTTCCTGCGCCAGCAGCCCTGCGTGCTGGACACGGCCGAGGACGGAGCGGCGGCCGTCGACGCCGTGCGCAACGGCGCGTACGACCTGGTGCTGATGGACGTGCACATGCCCGGGATGGACGGCCTGACGGCGACGCGGGCGATCCGTGACTGGGAGCGCGAGACGGGCCGGCGGCGCACCCCGGTGGTGGCGCTGACGGCGAGCGCGATGGCCGAGGACGTGCAGCGTGCGCTCGACGCGGGCTGCGACGCGCACGTCGCCAAACCGGTGCGGAAGGCGGTCCTGCTCGAGACCGTCGACCGCTTCACCGCCCGGCCACCGGTGCCGGCGAGGGCGTGAACGCCCGCGGCGCGGCGCGACGCACGGGACGGCGCGCGGCGGGCACCATCGGAGACGGGAGTGACAGTGCCATGACACCGCAGCGTGGGCCCCGATCTGACCACCCGGCGTCCGGCGCAGACGGCGCTACCGGCGCAGACGGACCGACCGCCCCGGACGGCCTGACCGCCCCCGCGCCGGGGCGGATCGTGGTCAGCCTGGACGCCGAGCTCGCGGAGCTGATCGACGAGTACCTGGCGAACCGGCGGGCGGACGTGCGCACCATCGCCGACCTGCTCGCCGCCGGCGACTACGAGGCCATCTGGGGCCGGGGGCACAACATGAAGGGCGTCGGGGCCGCCTACGGCTTCGACTACCTCACCGACCTGGGCGCCGAGCTCGAGGCGGCGGCGCGCCGCCAGGACGACGGCGAGCTGCGCCGCTGTCTGGCCTCGCTCGAGGACTACCTCGACCGGCTGGACGTGCGCTTCGAAGAGGCGTGAGGCGCAGCACGGCGTCCGCCCACCGGGAGCATCGTGTGTCCTGGCAGAAGTACCTGCTCTTGCCTCAGGTTATCTGGCACGCCGTCCGCGCCCCGAAGGGGGAGGTCACCACCTGGGAGCGCTACTGGGGTGACATCGACCGCACCGGCGAGCACGGCGAGGTGCTGTGGGACGCCGGAATCGAGCCGGAGATGCGCCACGCCCGGGAGTGGCTCCTGCGCTACGCCGACCGCACCCTGCCCCTGGTCGACGTCGGCTGCGGCAACGGCCGGCGCACCCGCGCCCTGGCCCCGTCCTTCCCCAGCGCCCTGGGAGTCGACCTCTCGGCCCGGGCGATCGAGCGGGCCCGCGCCGAGTCCCGTTCGGACGACCCCGCGGCGCAGGCCCGCGTCGCCTTCCGCACGCTGGACGTGGCCGCCCCCGGGGCCGGGGCGGCCCTCGCCGGCGAGCTGGGCGACGCCAACGTCTACATCCGCGGCGTGCTGCACATCGTGGAGCACGAGCGCCGCGTCGCCCTGCTCGCCAACGTCCGCCGCCTGCTCGGCGAACGGGGCACCCTCTACTACCTGGAGACGGACTTCCCCGGCGACCTGCTGGACTACATGCAGTCCCTCGGCGCCCGCCCCGGCGACATCCCCGAGCCCCTCAAGCGGTGCCTGGCGTACGGCTTGAACCGGCCGAGCCAGTTCGGGCCCGACGAGCACCGCGTCTACTTCCCCGAGGGGCAGTGGGAGACCCTGGCCAGCGGCCCGGCGGACGTGCACGCCGTGCCGATGCACGCCGACGACCGCCTGGAGCGCATCGCCGGCTACTTCGCCGTCGTGCGCCCCCGGCCGCCGGCCCCGCCGGGGCGCCAGGTTGCGACCCTGGCCGGCGAGCGGCACCCGGCGGAGCAGACCGCCGCCCGCTCTTGACAATCTCCAGGATGGCCCGCCGGCGGCCGGCAGGCGCAGGGAGCCTCCCCTTCAGGCGGGAGCACGGTATACTCCCCCGGTCTGTGCCGGCGGACGGCGCTTCACCGTAACCTCTGGCCGGCGGGAACCGGAGCAGGCGCTGAGCCGTGGCCCAGGCCGAGATCACCACCCCAACGACGCGGCATAGCCTGCGCGACGACGGGCTCTTGCTGTCCGAGGCGCTCCCCGGCGCCGGCCAGACGCTCGCCGACGCCCAGGAGAGCGTCGCCGCCTACGGCGCCCTGAACGGCGGCCGGCGGCGCCCCCTGCTGGTCGACCTGCGGGCCGCGGGCAAGCCGATGGACCGCGCGGCGCGGGAGTACTACGCCGGCCCCGAGCTGGCCCTCGTGGTCAGCGCCGCCGCCCTGCTGATCACCTCGCCCGTCGGCCGGGTGATCGGCACCTTCTTCCTCCGCCTGTCCCGCACGGCCACGCCCATCCGCATGTTCACGGACGAGGGCGAGGCCCTGACCTGGCTGCACTCGTACCAGGACCGGCCGCCGGCGGCGGACGCGCCGGCGGACGGCCCCGGCCACTAGCGCCCGTAGACGATCTGGATCAGGGCCTTGAGGTAGCCGTTGGCGTAGGCGTGGCCGTGGCTGCTGGAGAAACCCTCCGGCATCGTCGGGGTGTGGTCGAGCATGAACGGCCCCTCGAAGCCGGATTCCCGGTACGTCCGCATCGCGAGCAGCATGTCGTTCTGCCCCTCGTCGATGAAGGTCTCGACGAAGTCCAGCGGCGTACCGCGGATGTCCCGGAAGTGGACGACGCCGATCTTGCCCCGCCCGGCGACGGAGCGGATGGCCGCGTAGATGTCGCCCCCCATCTCGGCGACGCACCCCTGGCAGAAGAGCATGGCGTTGGAGTCGGAGGGGCGCAGGTCGAAGATGCGGTGGTAGTTCTCGATGCTGGAGGCGATGCGGGCCGCGCCGGCGAGCACGTACGGCTGGGGCGGGTCGTCCGGGTGCAGGCAGACGCGCACCCCGGCCGCCTCGGCCACCGGCATCAGGCGCTCGTAGAACCAGCCCAGGTTCTCCCACATCGCCTCGGCGGAGATGGGATCGTGGGCCCGCGCACCGTGCTCGTCGTCCCGCTGATCCGGGGGCAGCAGGCCGGCTTTGAAGGTGGAGTAGGTGCTGCCCCCGCGGCCCGGCGTGCGGGGGGTACGGAAGTGGCCGATCCCCTGGAAGGTGGTGGCGGTCAGGGGCACGCCGGCGGCGCCGATGTCGCGCACGATGTTGAGCCAGGCCGCCGCCTGCCGCTCGCGCCCGTCGCGCCCGTAGACGATGTCGCTCTTGGGCAGGTTGCCGCAGTGCAGCACGGAGAGCTCGAGGCCGTGCGACTCGACGTGCCGCTTGAACGCGATCAGCTCGGCGGCGTGGTCGCCTCCGTCCGCCAGCTTCGGCGGCACCCGCACGATGACCCCCTCAACCCCCGTCGCCTTGAGGAAATCCAGGGTGCCGCCGTTCTCCAGGCTGAAGTCGGCGGCGTCGATCAGCCGCGCCCGCGTCCTCCGCTCCGCCCCGCCCGCTCCTGCTGTCGCCTCAGGTGCCGCCATCTCGCCCCTCCTCGGTGCGCGCTCGCGTCCGGCCGTCGGCCGGGCGCAGCGGAAGGATAGAGGTCGCGCCCCCCGTCCTGCGTTCGTCCCCTCGGGCGCGGCCCCGGCGGGGACGCGCCGCCGGCGGGGAGCGGGCGGTCAGCCGGGGTAGCCGCGCCACAGCCAGCGCAGCGAATCGGGCAGGATGGCCCGGCCGTGGAGCGCGCTGTGGAAGCCGTTCCCCCAGGCGGTGGCGAAGTCGTAGCCGGCGAACGCCAGGGCGCTGGCCAGCTCCAGATTGGCCAGCCACCAGTCGCCGGCGCCGACGTTCAGGTCGTTCTTCCCGTCTTGCAAGAAGACCCGGATCGGCTTGCGGGGCGTCTTGCGGACGAGGGGGGCGTAGTTGTGGCCGCCGCGGATGTCCGTGAAGCTGCCCACCCAGGAGAGCACCTTGCCGAACGCGTCCGGCCGCTCCCAGGCGACGGTGAAGGAGCAGATGCCGCCGCTGGAGATCCCGGAGATGGCCCGGCTGGCGGCGTCCTGCCTGAGCGCCACGTCTTGCCCGACCAGGGGCAGGATCTCGTCCAGCAGGAAGCGGGCGTACTGGTCGGAGAGGGTGTCGTACTCGAAGCTGCGGTTTGAGCCGCCCCCGTCGTCCAGCACGCCGGGGTCGACAAAGACGCCGACGGTGACCGGGATGTCCCCCCGGGCGATCAGGTTGTCGAGGACCGCCGGGACGTAGTCCTTGGGCCCCTTGCCGTCCTGGAAGACCATGACGCAGGCGGGCGCGTCCGGGCGGCACTCGGCCGGCACGTAGACCCACCAGTCCCGCGTCGTGGCGGGGAAGACGGTGCTGCGGTAGGCCCGGTGGGCGGTCAGCCTGCCCCGCAGGCCGCCGGGCTGCGCCCGGCACTCCGGGTGGGTGGCGTAGATCTCGAAGGGCCGGCCTCGGCCACGGACGCGCACGGCGGCGGCCTCGTCCACGTCCGGCAGGAGGGTGCGCCGCCCGCCCGGACCGGCGGTCACCTCGTAGTTCCAGCGGAAGGCGGTGCCCGACTGCAGGGTCGTCGCGCCGGCGAAGAGCCCCGTCGTCCCCAGCCGGGTCAGGGGCAGGCTGAAGGAGTTGTCGTCGGCCAGGACGCGCACCCGGACGTCCTCGCCCGGGGCGCGAACGGCCCAGGCCGCCGTCAGCTCCTCGACGCGCGGCGCCGGGCCCTCGTCCAGGGCGCCGGCCCCGAACAGGGCCACGACGCGCGCCGCCAGATCGGCCGCCGCCGCCGGGTCGTCCGGCGCCGGGCCGGCCAGGGCCGCCTCCAGCGCCGCCGGGGTCAGGGCCCCCGCTCGCTGCGTTGCCACCGCGTCCGCGCTCCCCATCGTGCTCCTCCTGCCGGGTGGGCCGGTTCGGCCGGTGCGGCCCGTTCGACCCGTGCTCCCCCGGAGGATACGCTTGCGGGCGCTCCCCGCGGAACCGGGCCGCGCTCGCGGCCGGGGCCGGCGGGGGAGCGACCGCTCCGGGAGCGACCGCTCCGGGAGCGACCGCTCGGAAATCGAGAGGAGGGCGGCGCGCATGGCGAGGACGGCGGAGCGCGGCGGACAGGCCGGGGACGGGGTGGGGACGGGCGAGGCGTACGTGGTGGACGCGGCGGCGTTCGACGAGGGGGCCGTGCGGGCGTTCGAGCGCAACGGCTTCCTCGGCGTGCGGGACGCCCTGAGTCCGGCGGAGACGGCGGACTTCCTCGCCCAGGTGAAGGCGCTCGAGGCGGAGACGGCGCGGGAGTACTTCTTCCGGGAGAACCCCCAGTACACGCAGCACGTCAACGTCTGGCGCTCGCACGAGGGGCTGCGCCGGCACATCTTCAACCCCCGGCTGGCGGCGCTCGCCGCCCGGTTGAGCCGGACGGAGCGACTGCGCCTGTGGCACGACCAGGCGATCATCAAGCAGCCGGGGGGGCGTCCCACCACCTGGCACCAGGACCTGCCGGCCTGGCCGATGATCGAAGCGGGCGCCTTCACCGTCTGGATCGCGCTGGTGGACGCCACCGTCACCAGCGGGGCCCTGCAGTACATCCCCGGCTCGCACCGCTGGGGGCGCCTGGCGCACAACACGATGCCCCGGGAGGTCATCGAGACGCCCCAGGGGCTGCGCTGGCTGGTGCCGGACGAGCAGCGCGAGCGCCTGACGCCGGTGCCGATGGAGCTGCGCGCCGGGAGCGTCACCTTCCACCACTCCCTGATCCTGCACGGGACGAGCCCGAACGAGACCGGCGGGGCGCGCTACGGCTTCATCGTCAACTACCTGCCGGACGGCGTGCGCTACAGCGGCCGCCCGCACCCGGTGATCGAGGAGGGCCAGCTGGCCACCTTCGACCTCATCGCCGGCCCGCAGTTCCCGGTGCTGTGGCCGGCGGAGGAGCGGGGCATAGAATAGGGGCGGCGCGAGCGGGCGGCGCGAGCGGGCGGCGCGAGGAGGCAGCGTGCAGAAGATCATCAACGGGGCAGACGCCTTCGTCGACGAGATGCTGGAGGGGATCGTGCTGGCCCATCCGGGCCAGCTGAGAGCGGCCGGGGACCCGCGGGCGATCGTCCGCGGCGACGCCCCGGTGCAGGGCAAGGTGGGCATCGCCACCGGCGGCGGCTCGGGCCACCTGCCGGTCTTCATGGGCTACGTCGGCGAGGGACTGGCCGACGGCGCGGCCGTGGGCAACGTCTTCGCCTCACCCAGCGCCGACCAGATGCTGGCCGTGACCCGGGCGATCGACGGCGGCGCCGGCGTGCTCTACATCTACGGCAACTACGGCGGCGACGTGATGAACTTCGACCTCGCCGCCGAGCTGGCGGACGCCGAGGGTATCCGGGTGGAGACGGTGCTCGGCGCGGACGACGTCGCCTCGGCGCCGCGCGGCGAAGAGGCCCGCCGGCGCGGGATCGCCGGCATCTTCTTCCTCTACAAGGTGGCCGGGGCGCGGGCGGCGGAGGGCGCCACGCTGGACGAGGTCAAGGCCGTCGCCGAGCGAGCGGCCGCCGGAATCCGGTCCATGGGCGTCGCCCTCTCTCCCTGCACCGTCCCCTCAGCCGGGCGCCCGACGTTCGAGCTTCCGGCGGGGGAGATGGAGATCGGGATGGGCATCCACGGCGAGCCGGGCATCCGCCGCGGCCCGCTCGAGCCGGCCGACGCCATCGCCGAGCAGCTCGTCGCGGCCATCCTGCAGGACCTGCCCCACGAGCGCGGCGACCGCGTCGCCGTGCTCGTCAACGGCCTGGGGGCGACGCCGAAGGAGGAGCTGTACATCCTCTACCGCCGGGCGCACCGCCTGCTGGACGACGCCGGGCTGCGGGTGCACCGCGTCTGGTGCGGCGAGTACGCCACGTCGCTCGAGATGGCCGGAGCCTCCATCTCGCTGCTGAAGCTGGACGACGAGCTCGCCCGGCTGGTCGACGCCCCGGCCGCCTCGCCCTTCTTCGTCCAGCGCTGAGCCGGGGTGATCCGGTGACCGGAAGGGGAAGACCATGACCGACTCCGCGGCCGGGCCGGCGTTCGGCGCCCTGCTCGGCGCCGTCGCCGCGGACGTGGCGGCGGCGGCGGACGAGCTGAACCGGCTGGACGGCGTCGCCGGCGACGGCGACCTGGGGGTGACCATGACCCAGGCGGCCGCGGCGCTGCAAGCGCTCCTGCCGGAGCTGGAGGGGCAGGACCTGGCGGCGCAGCTGCGCCGCTGCGGCGGCGAGCTGGCCCGGAAGGCGCCCTCGACCAGCGGCACCCTGCTGGCCACCGGCTTCCTCCGCGCGGCGCGGGCCGCCGGCGAGCCGGACTTCGCCGCCGCCGGCGCCACCGCCGGCCTCGCCCGGCTGCTCGCGGCGGCCCAGACGGGCATCCAGGAGCGGGGCAAGGCCGCGCCGGGCGACCGCACCATGCTGGACGCTCTCGCCCCGGCGGTCGACGCGCTCCGGGCGGCCGGCGAGGCGGGAACGGCCCCGGGGCCCGCCCTGGCCGGCGCGGCGCGGGCCGCCGCCGCGGGCGCCGAGGGCACCCGCGCGATGCGGGCCAGGGTCGGTCGCGCCGGCTGGCTCGCCGACCGGGCGGCCGGCAACGTCGACGCCGGGGCGGCGCTGGTGGCCATGATCCTGGCCGCCGCCGCGCGCCACACCACGCCCTGAGGGCGCGCCGCCACCGGAACCGCCGCCATCGGAGATGAGGAGCGCACCGTGAGTCAAGGATCGGTCAGCCCGGCAGACCTGCGCAGCGACGCGAGCAGAGCCCTGCGAATCGCCTCGGTCGAGGCCTTCACCCTGCGCGTCCCGACCACGCCGGGCTCGACCGCCTGGACGTTCGCCCGGATCACGACGGAGGACGGCCTGACCGGACTGGGCGAGGGAATCGGCACGCCGGCCCCGGTCTGCGCCGCCATCGAGTGGCTGGGGCGCAACCTGGTTGGGGAGACGGCCTGGGACGTCGAGCGCCTGTGGGTGGCGATGTACCGGGCGGTGGAGTTCACCCGCAGCGGGGTGAATCAGGCCGCCATCTCGGCGATCGACACCGCCCTCTGGGACCTCATCGGGAAGAAGACGGGGCTGCCGGTCTACGCCTTCCTCGGCGGGCGGGTGAATCCCAGGGTGCCCATCTACCACCACCCCTGGGACGCCATCTCCGGGCAGGACTCCTTCCGGGAGACGTTCGCCCGGGGGAAGCCGCCTGAGGGCTACGCCGCCTTCACTCGCGATCTGGTGCAGCAGGGGATCGTCTCCGGCAAGCTCGACCCCTTCCCCCGCGAGGCGGGCTTCAACCGCGAGATCTCGCCCGAATCGCTCGAGTTCTCGACCGAGGTGGTCCGGCAGATCCGGGAGGGCGGGCCGCGGTTCCGGATCATGGTGGAGATGCACGCCCGCTTCAACGTGGCGTCGGCGATCCGCATCGCCAAGGCGCTCGAGCCCTACAACCCCTTCTTCCTGGAAGAGCCGGTGCCCCCGGAGAACGTGCAGGAGACGCGCGAGGTGCAGCTGGCGACGCACCTGCCGGTGGCCACCGGCGAGCGCCTCTTCACCCGCCACGACTTCCGCAACCTGCTCGAAGCGCGGGCCTGCCGCATCGTGCAGCCGGACATCGCCCACGTCGGCGGGATCAGCGAGATGCGCAAGATCGTCAACCTGGCCGACGCCTACTACGTCACCTTCTGCCCGCACGAGTACAACGGTCCGGTCACCCTCGCCGCCGGGGCGCATCTGGGGACGGCGAGCACCAATCTCCTGATGCACGAGTTCCACAGCCAGCTCAAGGGCGTGCTGGAGACGGTGCTCGTCGGGGGCTACCGCTACGACCCCCAGTTCTTCGACGTGCCGGACGCGCCCGGCCTGGGGGTGGAGCTCCCGGAGGCGTTCGTGCGGGAGCACCGCATCGATCCGATGACGTTCGGGGCCGGGCGCGGCTTCCGCAAGCAGTAGCCCGCTAGCCGCCGACTTCGCCGCCGGGCGCGGCCGGCGGCAGGGTCTCCAGGAACGCCGCCAGGTCCGTCCAGACCGCCTCCGGCAGGGCGGCGCGGGCGTGGGCGACGTTCCCCTCCACCTCCGCGGCCGTGCGCGGGCCGGTCAGGGTGACGGCGATGTCCGCCTGGCGCAGGCTGAACTGCACGGCGACGGCGCCGAGGTCGAGGTCCCGCTCGCGGCACCAGCGCCACAGGCGGCGGGCTCGCTCCAGGTCTCCCGGGGCGAGGGGCGGGCGGCGCGTGGCGGCCCGGTCGGGCTCGTCCCCGGCGATCAAGCCGGCGCCGTAGGGCGAGCCGTTGATCACGCCCACGTCCCGCGCCCGGGCCGCCGCGATCACCCCGGCGGCGGAGGACCGCAGCAGGGTGTAGTCGTACGGCGTCAGGATGACGTCGAAGCGCCCGCTGTCGATCGCCCGGTGCAGGAAGCGGTGCGTGCGCACGCCCAGTCCGATGGCCCCGATCACCCCTTGCGCCTTGAGCGCTTCGAGGGCTTCGAGGGCGCCCCCCGGGCCGACGATGGCGTCCACCTCCGCGTCCGTGCGCGGATCGTGCACCAGCAGGACGTCGATGTGCTCGGCGAAGAGCGCGGCCAGGCTGCGCTCGACCGTCCAGCGGGTCGAGGCGGCGTCGTAGCGGTTGGGGCGCTCCGGGTGCGTCCCCGTCTTGGTGGCGATACGCAGCGTCGACCGCAGCGCCGCCGGGAGCGCGCGCAGACCGAGTCCCAGGTGCCGCTCCGCCTCCCCGCCGCCGTACGACGGCGAGGTGTCGAAGTAGGTCACGCCCAGGTCGACGGCGCGGCGCACGGCGGCGACGGCCGCCGCCTCGCGCCCGGCGGCGTCGACGGCGGGGTCCTCCAGTATGCCGAGCCACCCCCCGATCCCGAGCGCCGAGACGGTGTACCCGGTGCGCCCCAACCGGCGCCGGGGCAGGGCCGGCTCCGCCTCCCCGGCCGCTGCCCCGGCCGCTGCTCCGTCCGTCATGCCCGCGCCTCGCTCCTCTCCGTCTTCGAGCTGGGGTGGTCTCCGGCGCGCCGGCCGCCGGGAGCGCTACTTGCGCCGGGCGACCTCGGTGTCCAGCAGCAGCTGGGCCCGGCGGTGGGCGTCGGCGACGCCATCTTTGGGCGTCTTCTGGTTCTGGAAGGTGGCGAGCAGCTCCTCGCCGATGACGTTCATCATCTCCTGGTAGTTGGTGACGATGGGGTACGGCTTGCTGTCCGGGCGGCGCAGCTGCTGCATCACCGTGACCCAATCCGGGTCGGTGGAGAAGGGCGGCTTGCCCAGGTTGGCCAGCATCGTGGGAGGGTAGCCGCTCTCGGCGCTCCAGGTCAGGTCGCTCGCCTCCCGGTTGAGGTGCCGGCCCACCGTCCAGGCCAGATCGCGCAGCTTGCCGCCCTTGAAGACGGTGAAGTTGTTGCCCTGGATCATCACCGCCCGGGACTGCTTCTGCGGATTGAGGGCGACGGCGAACTTCATGTCCGGGGCGGTGGTGCGGTAGCCGGGGACGAGCCAGGCGCCTTCCGTCCACAGGGCGACCCGGTTCGTCTCCCGGGGGCGCTCGATCTGGTAGCCGGGCGGGATCGTCGACTGATCCTTCCAGACCATGTCGTAGAGGTACTGCAGGGTCTCGATCGCCTCCGGGGTGTTGAAGGTGAACCGGGTGCGGTCCTTGTTCATCCACTCCACGCCGTTCTGCATCGCGAACTGCATGTAGTCCGTGGTCGTGCTCTGGTTGGCGGAGTAGGAGCGGTGCATGTGCCCCCAGCGGTCGCGCGTGCGGTCGGTCATCCGCCGGGCCATGTCCCGGCGCTCGTCCCAGGTCTCCGGTGGGACGACCGTCGTGCCCTTGACGTACCCGAATTCGCGCAGCAGCTCCGGGTTGTAGTACTGGTTGAGGGTGAACGTGGTCAGAGGCAGGGCGTAGGTCTTGCCCGCCTCCTGGGTGGAGACCAGGCGCGCGGCGCCGTGCTTCGCCGGCAGGTCGATCTTGTCCGCCTTGAGGTAGGGATCGAGCGGCAGGAGCGCGTCCCGCAAGACGAAGTCGCTCGTCCAGTAGTCCTTGATCCGCCCGATCTCGGGCGGCGTCCCGGCCGCCAGGGCGGCGAGGAACTTGGTGTAGACGTTGTCCCAGCCGCTGATGACGGTCAGGTTCAGCTTGAGCTGCGGGCGCTCCTTGAGGAAGTCGGCGTAGACCCGGTCCTCCAGGATCTCTTTCTCTTTGGCGTTGTTCAGCAGCAGCCACCACTCGACGGCGCCGCTCGGCGCCGGGCTGGTGTCCACCGATCCCGATCCGGCCCCGTCCGGCGCGGCGCAGGCCGCGAGCAGGGCGCCGCCGGCGGTGGCCCCCGAGAGCAGGGAGGCGAGGCCCTCCCGCCGGGTTGCGCCACGCCTGCTCGCCGGCTGCCTGTCCATCCGCAACACCCCCTGGGCGCCCACC
>DATLLM010000088.1:0-4301 GCA_035537855.1 Chloroflexota bacterium
GCCCCCGGCTATACTCCCGCCCCGTGAACCGCCCCCTGGTGGCCCTGCTGCTGGCGCTGTTCGCCGGGGGCGTTGCGTCCGCCCCGGTGCGGGCCCTCCTGCCGGCGTACGTCGAGTCCGTGCTGCACCAGCCCCCCGTGCTCACCTCGATCGTGCTGGCGGTGCAGATGGCCTGCGGCGGTCTCTTCGCCCTCGCCGGGGGGGCCGTCAGCGATCTGGTCAGCCGCCGCGCCGCCGTGCTGGTGGGGATGACCACCGCCATCTGCGGCGCGGCCCTCTTCGCCGTCAGCGCGCCGCCGGTGATGCTCGCCCTGGCCGTCCTGTGGGGCATCGCCTCCGGCTTCCAGTCCACCGGCGGACAGAGCTTCCTGATGGCCGCCGTCTCCCGCGCCCGGCTGGGCTCGGCCACCGCCGTCTACTTCGTGTCCAGCACGGCCAGCGCCGCCGTCGGCGCCTGGCTCGCCGGGATGGCCGCCGACCGCTGGGGATTCTCCGTCGTCGCCGCCGGCGGGGCCGCGCTCGGCTTGCTGGCCCTGCTCCTCGCCGCCCGCTTTCTGCCCCCCCTCGGCCGCGACTCCGGGACGCGCGCCGGGGGCGGCCGTCCCGGTGAGGCGGGGCCCGCCGGGGCGAAGCCGTCCGCGCTGAGCGCCTGGGCCTGGCAGAGCTACGCCGGCCTGCTCGGCCGGGGGGACGTGATCGCCCTCGGCGCCCTGCGCTACTTCCCCACCGTGGCCTGGGGGGCCGCCTCGCTGACCTTCCCCCTGCTCGTCTTCCGGCTCAGCGACTCCAACGCCACCGTCGGGCTCTACAGCATGGTCAGCCTGCTGGCGGCCTCCGGCGCCCAGCTGCTCACCGGGCGGGAGATCGACCGCCAGGGCGGGCCGCGCCGCCTGATCGTCCCCCTGACGGCGGCCATCCTGGTCAGCGCCGCTCTGGCCACCGCGTTCAACGGCAGCCTGGTGGGGCTCTTCGTCGCCGGCACGCTCTGGGCGATGAGCGCCTGGGGCCTCTCCACCACCATGCCGCCCCTGATTCACGACATCGGGGCCGGGCGCGACGACGGCCGGCTGGTGGCCTTCACCCACCTGCTGTGGAGCGCCGGGATGCTCTGCGGCACCCTGGCCGCCGGTTTGCTCGTCGACCGCAATCCGGCGGCCCCCTTCCTCCTGGCCCTGGTCTGCCTCTCGATCACCCTCGCCGTCGGCCGGTGGGGGCTCGCCACCCAGAGAAAGGACGCCGTCTATGCCGCTGGTTGATCTGCCCCTCGCCCAGCTCCGGGAGTACCGCCCGGGGCTCACCCGGGAGCCGGACTTCGACTCGTTCTGGGAGACGACGCTCAACGAGGCGGCCGGGATCGCCCTGGACGTCGAGGTGGCGCCGGTGACGGACTACCCGGTGCCCGGCCTGCGCCTGGCCCGCGTCTACTACACCGGCTGGGGCGGCGCGCGCCTCTGCGCCTGGTGGATCGTGCCCCCGGACTACGCCCCGGGCGCCGGCCCGGACGGGCGCCGCCCCACCATGGTCTTCTACCACGGCTACGGCGGCAGCAAGGGCGGCGCCGACCTCTACCTCGGCTGGGCCTTGCAGGGCTACTGCGTCCTGGCGCTGGACACCCGGGGGCAGTCCGGGGACAGCACCGACCCCCTGGCCTATCCCGGCGGCCACGCCAGCGGCTACATGACCATGGGCGTCACCGACCCCGCGGCCTACTACTACCGCGGGGCGTACGTCGACTGCGTCCGCGCCCTCGACGTGGCCTGCGCCCAGCCGGAGGCGGACCCCGGCCGGATCGGGCTCACCGGGGGCAGCCAGGGGGGCGCCCTGACCCTGGCCGTCGCCGCCCTCGATCCCCAGCGCCGGGCGAAGCTGGCCATGCCGGACGTGCCGTACCTCTGCCACTTCCGGCGGGCGGTGGACGTGGCCGCGGTGCCACCGTACACGGAGATCGCCGGCTACTGCCGCACCTGGCCCGAGCGCGAGGCCCGGGTGTTCCGCACCCTCTCCTACTTCGACAACATGAATCTGGCCGGCCGGATCGCCTGCCCGGTGCTGATGAGCGTCGGCCTGCAAGACGTCTGCTGCCCCCCCTCCACCATCTTCGCCACCTTCAACCACCTGGACAGCTCGGAGCGGGAGATGAAGGTGTTCCCCTACAACGGGCACGAGGGCAGCCCCACCCACGTCCTGAACAAGCTGACCTGGGCGCGGCGCCTGGTCTTCGACGCCTGACCCTGACTTCCGGTAGCCCCCAACCTGTCCCGGGATGGGGTGTTCTTCCACGCCGCCGTGCGGTGCGCCGCCGGCGGTCCTGCGGCAGACTGGCTACGGGGTCCCCAGCGAAGTGGCCAGTGCCCGTGCAGCGCAGCACGCGGCACGCAGCAGGAGAACAATGCTGATGAGCAACGGACAGCGGGGCAAGGACGCCGGGAAGCAGATCGCCGCCGTACAGAGTCAGCTGGCAGCGCTGCCGGACAACGAGCGGGCGGCCGTCCTCGAGCAGGCCGTGATCGACCTGCCGACGCTCGACCTGTGCGGGCTGATCCTCGCCCCTACTGGCCTGGAGAACGACCTCAAGACGATCATGGGCCGGGTGCGCCTGACCGCCACCCTCGGCGGCTTCAGCGGCACGGTGATCAACACCGGCGAGGCCTTCACCGTCACCGTCAAGGTGCGCAACTGCACCGGGCACGACCTGCGCGGCGCCAGCCTGCGCGCCTCCGGCACCACGTTCGCCTCCGTCGTGGGGGCGAGCACCGCCAGCCTGGGCGACATGACCAACGCCAGCCCGGAGAAGTCGGTCGTCTTCCAGGCCAAGGCGATCGCGGTCACGCCCACCCCGACCGGCCCGGCGGACACGCTGATCAACCTCAGCCTGAGCGCCATCGTCGACCTGCGCGGCGCCGTCTCGAAGGCCGTCCAGGGCGAGGTCGCCGTCAACTGACCCCTCCCCCGGAGGCCCTTCGTCCCACCGGGCGGCTCTTCTCGAGCTGCGCGGTGTGACCGACGCCCGGGCCGCCCTCTTGCCGGCGGCCGGGGCGTCCGCCGGCCCGCCGGCCGCGCCGGCCGCGCCGGCCGCGCCGGCTGGCGGCCGGTAGGTACCATCGCCGGCATGGACACGTCCGCGCCGCCGGCGCGGCCCCTCAGCGTGCTCGTCACCTCGCAGCTCCCGGCGGCGCTTCGCCGGCGGGTGGCGGACGCCGCCGGGCCGGGCGCCCGGGTGCACTACGAGGCGGCCGCCCCGGCCGTCGTCTCCCGCCTCGCCGACCCTCCGGCACCGGAGGCGATCCTGGCCGGGGCGTTCACCCCCGAGATCCTGGCGGCCTGGCCGGCGGGGGGGCGGCGCTGGCTGCACTCCACCGGCGCCGGCGTCGAGCGCCTGCTCTTCCCGGAGCTGACGGCGAGCGACGTGGTCGTGACCAACTCCCGCGGCGCCCACCGGGTGGCGATGCCGGAGTTCGTGCTCATGGCCGTGCTCGCCTGGACGCACCACCTCCCGGCCCTCATCCGGGCGCAGACCCGGCGGGAGTGGATCAAGCCCGTCCCGGACGAGGTCGCCGGCAAGACCCTCGGCCTGCTCGGCTTCGGCGAGATCGGCCGGGCGGTTGCGGTGCGCGCCGCCGCGCTCGGAATGCGCTGCCTGGCCCTGCGCCGGCATCCCGCAGCCGCCGGCCCGTCCGGGGTCGAGCGCGTCTACGGCCCGGAGGAGCTGACGGCCTTCCTCGGCGCCTGCGACTTCGTGGTCAATAGCCTGCCCCTGACCGCCGAGACGCGCGGCCTGCTGGACGCCCGGGCCCTGCGGGCGATGCGTCCGGACGGCGTGCTGATCAACCTGGGACGCGGCCCGACGGTGGTCGAGGCGGACCTGCTGCGCGCCCTGCGCGAGGGCCACATCGGCGGCGCCGTGCTGGACGTCTTCGACGTCGAGCCCCTGCCCCCGGACTCTCCCTTCTGGGGCCTGGAGAACGTCCTGATCACCTCCCACACCTCCGGGAACTCGGTGCACTACCTGGAGCGCGCCGTCGACATCTTCTGCGACAACCTCAGACGCTTCGGCGCCGGGGAGCCTCTGCGCAACGTCGTGGACAAGAACCTGGGCTACTGAGATGCAGCAAGAAGACGCCGTTCCCCGGACGGCCGTGCGTCTGGCGACGGACGCAGACATCCCCGCGATCGTCGACGTCTACATCCGGGCGTACGCCCAGCCGCCGTGGCTCGAGCGCCACGAGCCGATCTCCAGCGAGGGCTACCTGCGCTGGGTGATGGGCCAGCCGGGCACCTTCTGCCTCGTCTCCGTCCCGGCC
>DATLLM010000089.1:0-6755 GCA_035537855.1 Chloroflexota bacterium
CCGCCGGCGCCTCGATCAGGCGCTGGTACCAGCCGGCTCCCTTGTAGGTCGGGTCGTCCACCCCGGACAGGCGGCTCTCCCAGGGGAAGGGGACGACGATCTCGGCGCCGAAGGGGTCCTCGGTGAGCACCGTCCCGGTGGTGCCCGAGGTGGAGCCGACCTCGCCCAGGTCGGGGTGCGACAGGCGGTGCCAGCGCAGCGGCTCGCCCTCGTTGCGCGGGTCGAAAGTGAAGCGCCAGCGGCCGTTGAGGTTGATCCAGGGCTGGCGCTCGAAGTCCGGCCGGGGGTGCTCCGGCCGGGGGAGCGTGGGCTCGGCGGTGAGGGAGGTGGACATACGCCGTGAAACGATACCCGAGCGCGGCGCGCCGGCGGAGTTCCCCCGCCGTCCTGACCGGCGCGCGGGTTTCGCCCGGGTTTCTCCTGGGGGCGGCTCCAGGGGGCTAGTAGTCGCTCTTCCCGGTGAAGGTGAACCCCCCCAGGGCGATCGCCGGCGTGCGCACCCCGTCCGTCAGCTGCGCCTCGCGCCCCACCCCCAGCACCCGGCCGAGCGCGGCGACGTAGCTCTGGGTGAAGCGCAGATTCTTCACCGGCCGGGTGACCTCGCCCCGCTCGATGAGGAAGGTGGAGTCGCGCGTCATGCCGGTGACGGTCACCGAGAGCGGGTGCACCGGGCGGGTGTACCAGAAGCGGGTGATCAGCAGGCCCCGGTCGATCTTGCCGATCAGCTCCGCCCGCGTCAGGGCCCCGGGCTCCAGGCTGAGGTGCGCCGCCACCGGGCCGAAGAAGCTCGCCCCCCGGGTGGCGTGCCCCGTCGACTGCGTCCCGGCGCGGGCCGCGGTCAGGCGGTCGTAGGTCACCGCCCGCACGACCCCCCGGTCGACCAGGGTCAGGGGGCGCTTGGGGACGCCCTCGGCGTCGAAGCGGTCGACCAGCCCGGCGGGGTCGAGCGGGTCGTCCCGCAGGGTGACCGCCTCGCTCAGCAGGCGCTGCCCCAGCTTCCCGGCGGCGAAGCTGGTCTGCTCCAGCACCGCCCGCCCCTGCAGGCCGAGGTAGGCGACGAAGCTGAGCACGTCCTCGGCGGCGTACGGCTCGAGCACGACGTCGTAGACCCCGGGGTCGAGGTCCCGCGGGTCGCGCCCCCGCTCCGCCTTCCCCGCCGCCTCTTCGGCGACGGACTCGGCGTCGAGGGCGGCGAAGTCCGGTCCCTGGCGGTCGCCGTAGCCGGAGGAGGTGTCGCCGGAGACGACGGTCAGCAGGCGGGCGGTCGTCCCCGTCTGGTAGGCGTACGTCCCGGCGCTGTTGGCGACCACCTCCTCGCGCACGGAGGTGCTGCACGCCCCGGCCGAGGACATCCCGGCCGCCGCCGCCCGGCGGCAGACGATCCCCGCCCGGTCGGCCCGGGCCTCGGGCGTCGCCGCCGCCGTCGCCGCCGCGTAGCCGGCGCCGTCCGGCGCCGCCGGCAGGGGCGACGCCTCAGGGAAGCCGGGGAAGTCCGGGTTCTCCCGCTGCAGGCGGGCGGCCGTCAGGGCCCGCTCCACGACCCGGTCGAGGGCCGCCGCGTCCAGGCCGTTGACGGACGCGCCGCCCACCCGCTTGCCCAGGGCGACCCGCACGTGCACGTCGACGTCCCGCTCGCCGACGTGCTGGTGGATCTGATTCTCGGCGAACCGGGTCAGGGCCGCGTCCCGGGCGACCAGCACCACCTCCGCCCCGGCGCCGGCGCCGCCGGCCCGGCGCGCCCGCCGCAGCACCCCGTCCGCCGCCGCCTTGAGGGCCGCCTCGCCGATCACCGCGCCACCCCGACGCGCACCCCGCGGAAGCGGGCCGGGGCCGCGCCGTGGCCGGTGTGCATGACCTGCGAGGGCTGCCCCTTCCCGCAGTTCGGCGTGCCCCAGGCGATCCAGTGGTCGCGGTCGCAGATGGCGTCGCAGCTGCGCCAGAACTCGGGGGTGATCCCGGTGTAGGTGGCGTTCTTCAGCAGCCCGCCGCGCTTGCCGCCCTTGATCTCGTAGGCCACCTCCGTGCCGAACTGGAAGTTGAGGCGCCGGTCGTCGATGCTCCAGGAGCGGTTGGTCTCCATGTAGATGCCGTCGTCCGTGTCCGCGATCAGCGCGTCCAGGGCCCACGTGCCCGGCTCGAGCGAGACGTTGGTCATCCGCACCAGGGGGATGCGGTTCCAGCCGGAGGCCCGGGCGGCGCCCATGCTGCCCGGCAGCCCCAGCCGGCTGGCGTTCTCCCGGTCGGTCAGGTAGCCGACGAAGCGCCCCTCCTTGACCACCTCGATGCGCTGCGCCGGCACCCCCTCGTCGTCCCAGCCGAACGTGCCGAGGGCGCCGGGCAGGGTGGCGTCGGCGGTCATCGTCACCACGTCCGAGCCGTAGCGGAACGCCCCCAGGCGGTCGGTGGTCAGGAAGGACGTCCCGGCGTAGGCCGCCTCCGAGCCGAAGACGCGGTCGAGCTCGATGGGGTGGCCGCAGGACTCGTGCACCTGCAGGGCCAGCTGGCTGCCGTCCAGGATCAGGGTCGTCACCCCAGCGGGACACTGCGGCGCCGCCAGCAGGGCCACCGCCTCCTCCGCCACCCGGGTGGCGTTCGCCTCCAGGTCCGCCCGCTCGACGAACTCGTACCCCTCGCAGACCTGGTTGCGCCCCCCGCTGTTGGGGTACGAGCGGCGCTGCACCTCGCCGTCCCCGGTCGCCGTGGCCGTGATCCCGCCCCCGGTCTGCACGATCTCCTGCTCGGTGAGGGCGCCTTCGGTGCTGGCGAAGGTCTTGGTGTCCCGGACGCAGACGATCTGCCCGGTGGTGGAGGTGACCCGGGGCACCCGGCGCATCGCCTCGTCCGACCGCAGCAGCAGGGAGATCTGCTCGTCGAGCGGCACGGCGAAGGGATCGCGCTGCACGGGGGTGCGGTACGCGCCCCGGCTGCGCACCGGCTCGCCGAGCACCACCGGGCGCAGGTGCACCCGGGCGCTCGCCCGGGCGGTGCGCACCGCCGCGGCCGCGACCGCGTCCGCCTCCGCGGCGTCGGTCTTGTAGGAGGCGGCGAAGCCCCAGGCCCCGTCCACCAGGGCGCGGATGCCGAAGCCGGCGTCCTCCTCGAGGCTGACGCTCTCCACCGTGCCGTTCCGCACCAGCACCAGCTGGCGCTCCTGGCGTACGCGCCGCACGTCGGCGTACTGCGCCCCCCTGGCCACCGCCGTGTCCAGGGCGCGAGCGATCAGCTCGTCCACGTTCGCCTCCTTATCGACCGTCCGCGCTCCCCCGGCGGTTGGCCAGCGTGCGCTCGGTGAACGCGTAGCGCGGGCGCTCGCCGTCGAAGAAGCGCTGCAGCTCGTCCACCATCAGGTGGAAGAAGCGCGGGCGGGAGGCCGCCGTCACGCCGGCGATGTGGGGGGAGAGGAAGACGTTGGGCAGGGCCCGAATCTCGCTCAGCGGGCCGTCCCCGGGGATCGGCTCCGGATCGAAGACGTCGAGCGCGGCGCGGACGCCGTCGTCGCGCTTCAGCCGGGCGATCAGCGCGGCCGAGTCCACGATCGGGCCGCGGGAGACGTTGACGAAGGCCGCCCCCGGCCGCAGCCGGTCCAGCTCGCGCGCGCCGATCATCCCCCTGGTGCGGGGGGTCAGCGGGGCGAGGCAGACGACCACGTCCGACTCGGCGAAGACCGGCTCGAGCGCCGGCAGGAGCCGGAAGTCCAGGATGTCCGCCACCTCCGGCGCCAGGTAAGGGTCGTAGACCCGCACGTCCACCTCGAAGGGGCGCAGGTAGCTCAGCAGGCGCCGCCCGATGTGCCCGCAGCCGATCATCCCCACCCGCCGCCCGGTCAGCTCGCCGTAGAGGTAGCCGGGGTCGTCCCGGCCCTGGCGCAGCACCTCCCCGGCGATCAGGCGCCGGAAGTGCGACCCGGCGTTGCGCAGGGCGATCAGCATCATCGCCAGGGCCCACTCCGAGACCGGGTAGGACGACCCGTTGGTCGTGTCCACCACGGTCAGCCCGCTGGCCTGCAACCCCTCGACGTCCAGGCGCCGCTCGAAGCGGTCGCCTTCGAGCTCGCCGACCAGGCGCAGCGCCGGGGCCCGCTCCAGGAACGCGGCGTCGATCCGCGGCGCCCCGTGGCAGACCACCAGCGCCGCCGCCCCGTCGAGGGCCTCAGCCAGCGCCGGCGTCACCTGCTCGTCCTCGCTCGCCACCCACACCGGCTCGGCGAACGCGGCCAGGCGGGCCAGGTCCTCCGCCGCCAGGTAGGTGGGGCGGATGCGCTCGTTGAAGGTGATCACCACCTTCGGCTTCGCCCCGCCGGCGGCGCCGCTCCCGGCGGCGCCGCCCGGCCCCGCCGGGTCACTCATAGACCGTCTTCCCCACGTCGTGGCCGCGCACGTAGTCCCAGTCGATGGTCACCCCCAGCCCCGGCCCCTGCGGCACGGGGACGTGCCCCTTGCGGTCGACGGCGTCCAGGGCGTCCGAGTAGTCCCCGGCGTAGACGGGGGCCCGGTAGCCCTTGATCGAGGGGTGCACCAGCCCCAGCTCGTAGTAGTTCGTGTTCCGGATGGCGGCCATGCAGTGCCGGTGGGCCGGCCCGGGGGCGTGGATCTCCACGTCCAGCCCCAGCGCCTCCGCGGCGTGCGCCACCTTCATCAGCCCGGTGATCCCGCCGTCGTAGTAGGCGTCCGCGCGGACGTAGTCGGTGCCCCCGGCGAGGACGAAGTCCATCCGCGTCTCCAGGTGGCGGACGTGCTCCCCGAGCAGCAGGGGGGTCTTGATCAGCTCGCGCAGCTTCTTGTGGGCGAAGGCCGAGATGCCGCCGTCCTTGAAGGGGTCCTCGTACCAGAAGAAGTCCGCCTCGTCGCAGGCCTTGCCCACCTTGAGCGTCTCGCCCCAGGTGTCGTACTCGCAGGCCGGGTCGAGCATCAGGTCCATGCCCGGCCCCACCCGCTTGCGCGTCTCCAGGACGGTGGCCGCCTCGCGCTCGATGTACGCCCCGTCGTTGGGGTCCTTGCCCCAGCCGTGGATCTTGAACGCCGGGTAGCCGTACTCCTCCTTGCACTGCACGGCGAAGTCGGCGAAGGCCTCAGGGCTGGAGAGCCCGCCCCGGCCAACGTGGTCGCCGTGGGTGGTGCTGGCGTAAGCGGGGAGGGTCTCCTTCCAGCCGCCCAGCAGCCGGTAGATGGGGGTCTCGAAGACCTTGCCGGCGATGTCCCACAGGGCGATGTCCAGCGGGCCCATGCCCATCCGGTCGACCTTGCGCATCGCCCGCTTGATGTCGTTCCACAGGCGCTCCCGCTCCAGGGGGTTCTTCCCCAGCAGGTAGCGGGCCACCGAGGCCAGCTGGGCGTAGGAGGGGCCGTCCCCGCCGGCGAACTCCCCCGTGATCCCGGCGTTCGTCTCGACCGTCAGCACGTGCCCGGTGGCGGCGCGCGTCGCCCCCGGCTCGTAGACCTGGTTGAAGCCGTTGTAGTCGGTGCCCAGGTCCTTCGCTTCCCAGCTGTAGCGCTGCACCGTGATGCGGGTGATGCGTAGGTCGTGACTCTCTGTGCCCATCTCGTCGGCGCCTCCTCGCCGGCGCACGATACCACCGGGCCGGTCGGAAGTCCGCCACCCCGGCCCCGAGACGCGGGACGCCGGACTCCGGACTCCGGACTTCGTCTTCACCCCCAGGTGTAAGATTCTCGCTATGCGCCGGCCAGCCGGTATCGAGACCGAGTACGGGCTGAACTGCGAGGGGTTCCCCGGCGCGTCCGGCGGCTCGACTCCCGCGGCCTCCGTCGACTTCGCCTACGAGTGCTCCCGCCTCGTCCGGGCCGCCGCCGCGCCGGGGGCTTTCCGGGGGTGGGACTACCAGGGCGAGGACCCCTACCGCGACCTGCGCGGGATGCGCGTCGACCGCCTGGCCCGCGACCCCCACGACCTGCAGGGCCCGAGCGACCGCTCGCGCCACCTCTCCCGCGAGGAGCTGCTCGCCAACACCGTGCTGCTCAACGGGGCCCGCTTCTACAACGACCACAACCACCCCGAGTACTGCACCGAGGCCTGCCTCTCGCTGCTCGAGCTGGTCGCCCAGGATAAGGCCGGCGAGCGCCTGCTCTTCGCCTGCGAGGGGCGGCGCAACGCCGAGCTGGCCCGGGAGGTCGGCCCGCAGACGCGCGTCCGCGCGCTGAAGAACAACACCGACTACCACGGGCGCACCTACGGCACCCACGAGAACTACCTCTTCACCCGCACCCTCCCCCTGGAGACGGTGATCCGCGCCACGGTGCCCTACTTCGTCTCCCGCCAGATCTTCACCGGGGCCGGGAAGGTGGGCATCGAGACCAGCGGCGGCGTCATCCAGCCCGGCTTTCAGCTCTCCCAGCGGGCGGACTTCTTCGAGGAGCGGATCGGGATCAACACCACCGCCCAGCGCCCCATCTTCAACACCCGGGACGAGCCCCACGCGGACAAGGGCAAGTACCGGCGCCTGCACGTCATCAACGGGGACGCCAACCGCTCCGAGTGGGCGACGGCGATGAAGGTGGGCGTCACCGCCCTGGTGCTCGATCTGGTGGAGGACGGCTGGACGCCGGCCTTCGAGCTGCGCGATCCGGTCGCCGCGTTCAAGCTGGTCTCCCGGGGGCACGACCTGCTGGCCACCGTCGCCCTGACCGACGGGCGGGTGCTGCGGGCGGTGGACGTGCAGGCCCACTACCTGGAAGCCGCCGAGCGGGCCTTCCCGGGGCGCGACCCGGAGACGGACTGGGTGCTCCAGCAGTGGCGGGAGG
>DATLLM010000090.1:0-2783 GCA_035537855.1 Chloroflexota bacterium
CCCTGACCGCGGCCGCAGCGCGAGACCTTCCTGGGGACCCCGGGCGTCCTCGGGGTCCTCGGGGTCGTGGGGCGTGCGCCGGCCCGCCGGCGGGCCGCGATCCCGGGCGTCTCAGGGTGCCTCCCGCCTAGGCCCCGGCGCCGACGGCCGCCGCCGCCTGCTGGAGCCCCTCAGGGTAGGCCTGCTTGACCGGCATCATCACCCCCAGCAGGCGCTCGAGGGCCATGGTGTGGCAGCAGATCCCCCAGCCGGCGAAGAAGTGGCAGCTGCAGCTCCAGGTGCCGTCGTTGTAGGTCACCTCGTGGTCGCCGTTGTCGCCCCTGAAGGCGACCTTGAGGGAATCGAAGCGAATCCGCTCCGGCTCCTGGGCGTACTGCTTCGCCTTCTGGACTTTGCCGATCAGACTGGACTGCACGGCTCTGGCTCCTTCTGCAATCCGCTCCACCGGCCGCGTTGGCGCGTCCGTCCGCCGAGCGCCGCCCTGCCGGACGCGTCAGCCGCCGGCTCTCCGGGAGCCGGCGCACGGCCAGGTGATTCGGGCCTGGCCCCATACACGCCGCGAGGCACGGACCCCTGTCCGTGCCTCGCGCGCAGGCTCATCGTACGGAGATGGCGCGGCTCACCTGACCGCCTCGCCCGGCCCGCCGCAGCGGGCGACACCGCCCGCGGGAGCGGTGTCCGGCCGGCGACCGGGGCGACGCGGCGCTTCAGCCATCTGCGCTGAGTATAATTCTGCCGTCGGATCGGAGTCAAAGGCCGCCGGTGCGGGTGCTGGCCGTTGCGGACGTCGAGGATCGCGCCCTCTACGAGCATTTCAATCCGGAGCGCTGGAAGGATTCGGGGATCGAGCTGATCCTCTCCTGCGGCGACCTCCG
This sequence comes from Chloroflexota bacterium, assembly GCA_035537855.1. Lineage (GTDB taxonomy): Bacteria > Chloroflexota > UBA11872 > UBA12225 > UBA12225 > DATLLM01. The sequence continues at coordinate 876 of DATLLM010000090.1, forward strand.
CCCGGCGTTCCTCGACTTCCTCGTCTCGTCCTTCAACGTCCCCTGCTTCTACGTCCGCGGCAACCACGACACCACCTACGACCGCAACCCGCCGGCCGGGTGCGTGAACCTGGACGAGCGCCTGGAGCGCTACCGCGGGCTGCGCATCCTGGGCCTCGAAGGCAGCCGCTGGTACAACGGCGGCCCCGCCCAGTACCACGAGCGGCAGATGCGCTGGCGGACTTTCTGGGCCGGCTGGACGATCCGCCAGGCCGGCGGGGTGGACGTGATCGTGGCCCACAGCCCGCCCCGCTTCTGCCCCTACGCCGAGCAGCGCTGCGTCTGCGTCTCCCCCCCGCCGGGCCAGCCGGTGGTGCCCATCGGCTCGCCCTGCCGCCAGGACGCGGAGCGCCCCAACTGGGACCTGGCCGACCTGCCGCACCGCGGCTCCGGCGCCCTCCGCGGGCTGATCGAGAAGCACCAGCCCCAGCTCTTCCTGCACGGGCACACCCACCTGGGGTACGGTACCCGACCGCGCGAGCTGCGGCTGGGTCGCACCCGGGTGATCGACACCTTCGGCTACGTCGTGCTGGACGTCGAGCCGTCGGGCTAACCGGGCCCCCAGGAGAGGAGTTGAGCACCATGCCCAAAGAGATCGTCCGCACGGACACGGCCCCGACGCCGATCGGCCCCTATTCCCAGGGCGTCCGCGCCGGCAACCTGTTCTTCGTCGCCGGCCAGGGCTGCATGAATCCGGCCACCGGCCAGATGGCGCGGGAGAGCGTGGAGTCGGAGACGCGCCAGGTGCTGGAGAACGTCAAGGCCATCCTCGGCGCCGCCGGGCTGTCCCTCGGCCAGGTGGTGAAGACCACCTGCTACCTGGCGGACATGAACGACTTCCAGGCCTTCAACGCCGTCTACGCCACCTACTTCGCCGAGCAGCCGCCGGCCCGCACCACCATCCAGGCGGCCCGCCTGCCCGGCGACATCAAGGTCGAGGTGGAGGCCATCGCCCTGATCGACGACTGAGACCGGACCTCCGGCCCCCGGTCCCCCCGGTCACACCGGGGGGGCCGCCAGGCGCGCCCGCAGGGCCCGCAGCGCCCGGTAGCGGGCCTGGCGCACGGCGGCCACGCCCAGCCCCAGGCGCCGCCCGGTGGCCTCGTCCGGCAGGTCGAGCCAGTAGGCCAGGAACAGGATGCGCCGCTGGCGCGCCGAGAGGGCGGCCACGGCCGTCTCCAGGGCCGGCGCCAGCATCCCGGCGTCGGGGGGCAGCAGGTCCGCCGGCCCGAGGGCGTCCACCAGCGCCCGGGTGGTGTCGCTGTCCCACAGCAGCCGCCGCCCCGCCGGGCGCCGCGCCTCGCGGCGCAGGTGCTGCTCCAGCTTGGCCCTGAGCCGGATGGAGAAGTACGGCAGGGCCGGGCCGGCGGCCTCCCGGTAGCCGTCCATCAGGCGCAGCACGATCACCCGCGCCTCCTGCTGCAGATCGTCCGGGTCGAGCACCGCCCCCAGCTGCAGGTGCCGCGCCCGCACCGCCGCCCGCGCGGCCGCGCCCCGCACCAGCGGCGCCAGCCGGTCGAGCAGCGCCGTGCGGGCGCCGGCGTCGCCCCGCCGTGCGGCCGCGGCGAGACGGGTCAGCTCGTCGAAGGCGCTCAGCCCGCCCCCCGCGCCGGCGTGGGGCGGCGTCCCGCCCAGGCTGGCCATGTGGTCGGCCATGTAGGCCATCGTCCCGCTCCTCTCCCCGAGTTCCCCGAATAGCCGTCGCGCTCGTCGTCCCCCGCACGCCCGCCCCGCTGCGGACCGGTCTGCACCGCCCTATCCCACCGGGCGCGGCCTCGCGCCCCGTGCCCAACCGCCTGCGCCGCCTGCGCCGCCTGCGCCGCCTGCGCCGCCTGCGCTACGACTGACCGCCGCCGGCCGGCGGCGGTC
>DATLLM010000091.1:0-34337 GCA_035537855.1 Chloroflexota bacterium
GCTACTTGCTGAACAGGATGTTCATCACGTCGCCGTCCTGGACGACGTAGTTGCGCCCTTCCTGGCGCAGCAAGCCCCGTTTGCGCGCTTCGGCCAGGCCACCGCACTCCACCAGGTCGGTGTAGGCCACCACCTCGGCCCGGATGAAGCCCTTCTCCAGATCGGTGTGGATCGCCCCGGCGGCCTGCGGCGCCCGCGTCCCGCGCAGGATGGGCCAGGCGCGGCACTCGTCCTCGCCCGCGGTCAGGAACGAGATCAGGCCGGTCAGATCGTAGGATTCGCGGATGATCCGCCCGGCGGCCAGCTCCTCGACGCCCATGTCGGCCATGAAGACGGCGGCGTCGTCCGGCTCGAGCTGGGAGAGCTCCATCTCCAGCTTGCCGCTGAGGGAGGCGACGGCCAGCTTGCGGTGCGCCGCGGCTCCGGCGACGGCCGCCTCAAGCTCGCTCCCGGCGGCGAGCTGGTCCTCCCCCAGGTTGAGCACGATCAGCAGGGGCTTGAGGGAGAGGAACTGGTAGCCCCGCACCGAGCGGGCCTCGTCCTCGGACAGCTCGAGGTCGCGCAGGGGCGTCCCGGACTCCAGCACCGCCTGAAAGCGCAGCAGGAGGGCCTGCTCGGCTTCCAACGGGGCCCGCTCCCCTGAGCGGGTGCGGCGCAGGTCCGCCTCCAGGCGCTGCAACCGGCGCTCGATGATCCCCAGGTCGGAGACGATCGTCTCCAGCTGCACGGCGGCGGCGTCCCCGGCGGCGTCGACCGGCCCCTCGTGCGGCACGCTCTCGTCGGCGAAGGCCCGCACCACGAGCAGCAAGGCGTCGACGGTGCGCAGCTGCCCCACCCAGGCCGCCTCGCTGCGGTCCTTGCTGCCGAACCCGGCGCCGGGGAAGTCCGTGTACTGCACCTCGGCCGGGGTGGTCTTGCGCGGGCTGAACATCTCGGTCAGCACGTCGAGCCGGGCGTCCGGCACCTTGACCACGGCGACGTGCGTCTCCTGGCCGTAGCCGCTGCCGGCGGCGACGGGCGCAGCGCCCCCGGTGAGGGCGTTGAACACGGTGGTCTTGCCGCTCTGGGGCAGGCCGACGATTCCGAGTTGCATCAGCGAATGGTCTCGAGCACGAGCGGGGGGGCCGGTACAGGAGTTCCGGCGATGAGGAAGGCCGTCTGGAGACGGCGCACGAGGTCAGAGTCTACCGAAAGGGGGGCCCGGCTGTGCAGCGTGGCCAGGGTCTGCCCCGCCGCCACCCGGTCGCCGCTGCGGACGTCGAGCACCAGCCCCACCGCCGGGTCGACGGAATCCTCCTTGCGCGTCCGGCCGGCGCCCAGGGCCATGGAGACCCGGCCGCAGACCAGGGCGTCGACCGACCGCACGTACCCGTCGCCCGGCGCCGGCACGGGAACGGTGACGGGGGCCAGCGGCAGGCCGTCCGGACGCAGCAGGGCCCGCCGCTCGCCGCCGAGGCGCTCGACGAGCGCGAGCAGGGCCTCCAGGGCTGCGCCCCCGGGAATCGTTCCGGCGAGGCGCTCGCGGGCGGCCGCCGTCGACGGCACTGCGCCGGCGGCGACGAGCACCTCGGCGCCGAGCACGAGGCACAATTCGAGCAGGTCGGGCGGGCCGCCCCCCTGCAGCGTCTCCACCGCCTCGCGCACTTCGAGCGCGTTACCCACCGCCCGGCCGAGCGGCTCGCCCATGGCGGTGATCACGGCCACCGCCGGCAGGCCCACCCGCCGGCCGAGGGCGACCATCGCCGCCGCCAGGTTGTGGGCGCTCTGCCGGTCCTTCATGAACGCCCCCGAGCCGGCCTTGACGTCGAGCACGACGGCGTGGGCGCCGGTGGCGATCTTCTTGCTCATCACCGAGCTGGCGATCAGGGGGATGGACTCCACCGTCGCCGTCACGTCGCGCAGGGCGTAGAGCCGGCCGTCCCCCGGCGCGAGGTCGGCGGACTGCGCGGCGATGGCCAGGCGGTGGGCGAGGGCGTCCCGCACGAAGCCGTCGGCCGCGACGGACGTGCGCACGCCGGGGATCGACTCCAGCTTGTCGATGGTGCCCCCGGAGTGGCCCAGCCCCCGCCCGGACATCTTGGCCACGGCCACGCCGGCGGCGGCGAGCATCGGGGCCAGGACGAGGGTGGTCTTGTCCCCCACGCCGCCGGTGCTGTGCTTGTCCACCACCGGGAACGGCGCGTCGCGGAACGAGAGCCGCCGGCCGCTGTCGGCCAGGGCGAGGGTCAGGGCCGCCGTCTCGTCGGCGTCCAGGCCGCGCAGGCAGACCGCCATCAGCCAGGCGGCCATCTGCTCGTCTGCGACGTCCCGGCGCAGATACGCCTCGACCAGCCAGCGCACGTCCCGCGGCGGATGGCGCCCGCCGTCCCGCTTGTGCGCGATCAGGTCGACGGCGCGAGTCAACTGGGGGCGCTCTCCTCGAGCACGACCAGCTTGACCAGCACGGTGCGGTTGATCACCCCGGCCAGGCGGTCGCCGCGCATCACCAGGATGGGGTCGTTGCCCGGCTCGGCGAGGCGCTCGGCGACGTCCTCGACGGAGGTGTCCTCGGTCACCACGTGGTGTCTGAAGTCCTCCGACATCACGTCCGCGGCCGTGCGCCCGATCACCTTGCGGGTCTCCTCGTCCAGCTCACGCGCCGCCCGCGGCGTGGAGAGGGGGACGGTCATCCCGAACAGGGTGAGGTAGGTGGGGAAGTGGACGTGGGCGTGGCGGGCGACCAGGTCGGCCTCGGTGATCAGGCCGACGACTTCGCCGCTCTCGGCCAGGACGGGGAGGCCGCTGGCGTGGTGCTCGACGATCAGCCGGGCGACGTCGCCGACGATCGTCTCCGGGCGCGCCGCCGGGTGCTGGCGGTCCATCAGGTCGGCGGCGACGCGGGGGGCGGCGGGAGCGGCGGGCGCCGTCTCTCCGGGAGGCGGACCGGACGGTGAGGTCATGCCTGAGTATACCGGCGGTCGGCCGCCGCTCAGGCGAGCGCCCGCAGGGCGCGGGCCGCCCCCGGGAGGCACCCGGCCAGCCGGGCGGCGCCCAGCCCGGCGTCGCCGTTGAGCGCCCGCCAGCGCTCGCCGGCCAGGCCGTGCAGGTAGGCCCCGGTGGCCGCGGCCGCGAACGGGTCGAGCCCCTGGGCGAGCAGGGCGGCGACGGTGCCGCTGAGCACGTCCCCCGAGCCGGCGCTGGCCAGGGCGGCGTTGGCGAAGACGGAGAGGCAGGCCCGACCGTCCGGACCGGCGATGATGCTCGGGGCCCCTTTGAGCACCACCGCCTGCCCCCACCCGGCGGCGGCGCCCCGGGCGGTGGCCAGCCGGTCCGCCTGCACCTCGGGCACGCCCGTGCCCAGCAGCCGCCCCATCTCTCCAGGATGGGGCGTCAGCACCCAGCGCAGGCCCTCGGGGCGCGGCCAGTCCCCCGCCGCGCTCAGGGCGTTGAGGGCGTCGGCGTCGATCACCGCCGGCGGGGCGTGCCCGTCCCCGGCCAGCCCGGCGACGAGGTCGAGCACCAGCCGGCGGGTGGCCGGATGGTCGCCGATGCCCGGCCCGATGGCCAGGGCGTCGTAGCCGGCGGCGGCGTCCAGGATGGCCGCGGCCTGCTGGGCGCCGAGCGCGCCGGGGGCCTCCGGGTCGGGGGGCAGGGTGAGGTAGGTGGTCTCCAGGCTCGATCCGGCCAGCGCCCGGCGCACCGCCTCGGGCACGGCGAGGGTGACCAGGCCGGCCCCGGCGCACACGGCCGCCCGGGCGGCCAGGCCGGCGGCGCCGATGTAGCGCTCGCAGCCGGCCACCACCAGCACTTTGCCGTACGTGCCCTTGTTCGAGTCGTCCGGCCGGGCCGGCAGCGACCGCGCCACCTCGGGCGGCTCCTGACGCCAGAGGACGGACGGCGCGTCCGCGGGGACGACCCCGATGTCGACGCTCTGCACCCGCCCGGCGTGCTCGGCCCCCGGGTGGATGAAGAGCCCCACCTTGGCCGGACCGGTGGCCAGGGTCAGGTCGGCGCGGAAGGCGACGCCGTCCGCCTGCCCCGTGTCCGCCTGCACGCCGGTCGGGACGTCGACGGCGACGCGGCGCTGCCCCGCGGGGCGCACCTCGCGGCAGACGGCCAGCGCCTCGGCGATCGGGCCCCGCAGGGGTAGGCGACCGCCGATGCCCAGGATGCCGTCGAGCACGACGGCGGCCTCGCTCAGCCAGCGGCGCAGGAGCGCCGCCGACCCGGCCGCGCCGTGCGTGGCGACCGGGACGCCCGCAGCGCCCGTCCAGGCCAGCAGCGGGTCGTCCTCCCGGGCGCCGAGCAGGTAGACGCAGACGGGCGCGCCGACGTCCTCGGCCAGGGTGCGAGCGGCGATGACGGCGTCGCCCCCGTTGTTGCCCCTCCCGGCGAGGACGAGCAGCCGGCGCCCGTCGCCTCTGGCCGTCCACCCCAGCCAGGCGGCGAGCGCCCGGCCGACGCCGGCCCCGGCCCGCGCCATCAGCGCCTCCTCGGCCACGCCGGCGGCGAAGGCGCGTTGCTCGAGGGCCCGCATCTCGGCGGCGGTGACCAGCTTCATCGCCCCGCCCGGCGCGGCTCCGGCCGCCGCGGCCGGCTCACTGGGCGACCACCATGGCCACGGCGAAGTCGCGCGAGTGGGAGAGGGAGACGGCGAAGTGTCTCAGCCCGATCGCCGCCGCCCGGGCGCTGGCGCGAGCGTAGAGGCGGACGAGCGGCTTGCCGAGCGGGTCGGCGACGATCTCCATCTCCCTCCAGGCCAGCCCCCGGATGCCGGTGCCCAGCGCCTTGGTGATCGCCTCTTTGGCCGCGAAGCGCGCGGCGAGCTCGGGGATGCGCCCCCGGCAGTAGGCCAGCTCCGTCTCGGTGTAGACGCGGCGCAGGAAGCGCTCGCCCCAGCGCGCGATCACCCCGGCGACGCGGTCGATCTCCACGATGTCCACGCCGACGCTGAGCGGCGTCACCGCCCCCCCGGACGCCGGGGGCGCGCCGGGCGCGAGCGGCGCGGCCGCCCCCCGCACGGAGTCGCCAAGGGGGCCCACGGCTACTCGGCCTGGATGCGCAGCTCGCGCACCGCCGATTCGAAGTCGTGCCCCTGGGCGACGACCTCGACCTTCTGGATGCGCCACGGCCGCGGCACCTGCTCCAGGAGGTTGAACTCCACCCGCTTCCAGTCGCTCGAGGGCAGCTCCTCGCCGAAGCCGAACTCCGACCGGATGGGGTTGTTCTCCCGGTTGTGCAGGAAGTAGCCGCGCGACCAGGGGATGAGCTGCCCCTGGGCGTCCCGGTACTGCAAGCGGATCATGATCGGGTACTCGGTCCCGAACCAGCCGCCGCCGGAGAGAGAGTGACCGAAGACGCGGATCTCGGCGCTGAGCACCACCTTCTCGAAGTCCCACAGGTCGGCGTCGAGCGTCTGCGAGATGGACGTCTCGGCGTGGGCGGTGCCGAAGCGCCGGAACGTGACCGCCCCCGGGCGGGTGTCGAGGGAGACGGTCCCCTGCGGCGCGAGGTCTGACTGGATGTGCACCGCCCAGCCGGCGGGCAGGCTGCCGTCGCGCTGGCTGAACAGCCCGTTCGCGACCAGGTCGCGCCCGAAGGGCAGGGCCCCCGTCGGCGCCCCGTTCGCCGGAGCGAGCAGGCGCTGGCCGGCGCGGGCGACCGCCGAGCCGGCGGCGGTGTGGGCGGTGGCGACGCCGATTCGGGTGCCGACCTGGCTCACGTCGCGCGAGACGTCGGCCGAGTAGCTGCCCTCCTCCAGGTGCACCTCCGCCTGCGGCGAGCGCAGCTGGAAGAACGCCGTCCCCGGTTCGGGCGCGGGGGCGACCCCCATCCGGGCCCGGCCCTGGGAGAGCTCGAGGATGACGCTGCGCTTGTCGCCGCGGAACCGGCCCTGCTCGGCGCGCAGGATGCGCATCGTGGAGCTGGGGTAGAGCAGCACCGTGCTGCTGTCGAAGAGGGTGATGAAGGCCCGCGCGTTCTCCGCCGTGCGCAGGACGTCGCCCTGCGCCACCTTGTCGTCGGAGGAGACCGCCAGCCAGTCGCCGATACCCTGGCGGCGGAGGAAGACGACCCCGTCGATGGCCCGGATGCGCGCCTCCCGGGGCTCGACGGCGGCGTTGACGTACCAGTTGCGCGCCAGCGGGATGCCGACCACCAGCACGACGAGCAGCAGGAAGGTGCCGAGGGTGATCCGCCAGGCGACGCGCACGGCGCCGGCGGCGCTGTTGGTGTAGGGGCTGAACGTGGGGACGAGCGGGGTGTACCCCCCGGAGGACGTCCCGCTGCCCCCACCGATGGCGATGCGAGGTCCGGGGCCCGTCTGCTCACTCATCCCAGAATCTAACGAGGCAGGATCAAGCCCGACGGCCGGCGGCGCATCCCGGGCTCGTCCTCGACCGGCGTATCCGGCGCCGCCGGCGCCGCGGGCGCTGCCGGCGGGGGAGCCGCCTCTTCGCCCGCGGCCGGTTGCGGGGGCGCGGTCGCCTCGGGACCCAGCAGGGCCTCGATCGCCGTCTCGGCGATCGCCCGGAACAGGGGCTGGGAGTAGGCCGCCGCCGGATCGTCGGGATCGAGCCGGGACGCGGCCGCGATCGCCCGGCGGGCCGCCTGGGTCTCCCCGCGGCGGAGCAGGACGAGGGCGTTGTCTTCCAGCCGGCGCCGCGCCCCGGGCACGCCGCCCGGGCCGGTGATCAGGTCGATGATGCGGTCGAGGATGGCCTCCCGGCGCTGGCCCACCACCATCGGCGGCAGGGAGAGGGGGCCGCTGTCCACGTTGCGCCACTCCTCGGCCAGCGGGGCAACGGCCGCCTGATCGGGGAGCCACATCCGGAACTCGGGGAGCTCGAGCAGCTCGACGCTCTGCTCCACCAGGTCCGGCCGGTAGCGCACTTCCAGGTAGATCGGCTCGTCTTCGATCGGCGGCACCGGCTCGACATCCGGCGAAGGGAGCGAATCGCGGAACGAGAGGTAGGCGGGCGGCAGCGGGCGCCCGGCGGCCTGGGCGGCGGCCACGGCCTGCCCGATCAGCCAGCGGGCGTAGGCCGGCGGGATCTCCGCCAGAGCCAGCTCCCGGTCCGGGCGGGAGGTGGTGACGTAGCGCTCGAACTGCCGCCCGGTGCTGTCCAGGATCTCGAAGCGCAGCAAGCCGCCGGTCTCCGAGGCGATCACCCGGGCCATCTGGGCGCCGCCCAGCGGCGGGTCGATCAACAGATAGAGCAGGCGGGTGCCCTCCGCGTCCGCGGCGCTCATCAGGGCGCGGCGCACGCGCTCCGGGCGCTCCCGCTCCGGCGCCGGGGCCGGTCGGGGGCGGTGCTCGGGTTGCACGCCGGCCTGCGTCAGGCGGTGCAGGGCGCGCCGGGCGGCTTTACGCGTCTCTCTGGTTCCGGTGGCCCCCGGGGCGCCCGACTCCCCCGGGTCGCCGTCTGCGCCCTCACCCGCCCAGCGGGCGGCGAGCGCGGCGGCCCGCGGCGCGGGGACCTCCCCGAGAGCCTCGAGGGCGGCCGCCGCCAGGGGCGCCGCGGCGGCGTCCAGCAAGAGTCCTTCGAGCAGCGGCAGGGCCGCCTCGACGTTCTGCCGGGCGTAGGCCCGCAGGGCGGCGAGGGCGACGGCCGGGGGAAGGGGGGTGAGCGCCGCGGCCGCCGCCGCCGGCCCGTCACCGGGCAAGCGACCGACGGCGGCGGCGACGGCGTCGCGCGACGCCGCCGGCGGAGCCGGGCGCTGGCGCGGGGGCGTTACGCGTCCTCCTCCCGCTGCTTGCGGCGCTTCCCCACCACCTCGACGGAGGTCGGCGGGGCCTGATCGCCCAGCGTCGAGCGGACGCCCTTCACCGACGCATCCTTCTTCGGCTTCTTCTTCTCCTTACGCGGCGGCGCACCTTGCGGCATGGCGCATCCCTCCCCTGCGAAGACTTCACTCGATTATAGGTAGAATCCGGAAACGTCGCCGCGCGCCGGGATGGCGAAATGGCAAACGCAGCAGTCTTAAAAACTGCGGGCCTCGCGGCCTTGCGGGTTCGAGTCCCGCTCCCGGTACCCTGAACCCGTGGTGGACGACTCAGGGAGCGCTCTCCGACCGGAGGCGGCGCCCGGCCTCCGCGTCGTCCTGCTGGTGAACCCGGAAGCCGGGCTGCGGCCGGCGGCGCCGGAGGCCCTGGCCGGCGCCCTGCGCGCCCGCGGGGCCAGCGTCGAGGTGATCAACACCGGCCAGCGCGGGGACGGCGTGACCATCTCCCGCCGGGTGGCCGGGGAGGGCGCAGACGTCGTCATGGTCTGCGGCGGCGACGGCACGGTCAACGAGGCGGTCAACGGCCTGGCCGGCACGGATACGGCCCTGGCCGTCTTCCCCGCCGGGACGGTCAACGTGTGGGCCCGCGAGGTGGGCGTTCCGGCCGATCCGGGGCGGGCGGCCGCCCTGCTGTGGGAGGGGGAGTGGCGCCGGGTCGACCTGGGCCGCGCCGGGGACACCTGCTTCTTGCTGATGGCCGGCGTCGGCTTCGACGCCGACGTCGCCTCCCAGGTGACCCGGCCGGAGAAGCGCCGCTGGGGGCCGCTGGCCTACCTGGGGCGGGGGGTGGTCACCGCCCTGCGCTGGCCGCGGCAGCGGATGTGGCTGCAGCTGGACGGGCGCATCCTGCGCCGGCGTTTGCTCTTCGTGCTCGTCGGCAACACCCGCCTCTACGGCGGGGTGGTGAACATCACCGACCGGGCGGTGGCGGACGACGGTCAGCTCGACGTTTGCCTCTTCGGCGGTCAGGAAGGGGCCATGGATAAGGTGTGGCACCTGGTGCGCGTGGCCACGCGCAGCCACACCCGCCACCCCACCGTGGAGTACTACCGGGCCAGGCGCATCACCCTGGTGACCCGCCCCAAGGTGTCCGTGCAGGTGGACGGGGACACCATCGGGCAGACGCCGATGACGTTCGAGGCCCTCCCCGGGGCGTTGCGCGTGGTGGTGCCCAGGGGCCGGCTGGACGGGCTCTTCCTGCAGCCGCCCGAACCCCGCCCGGCCGGCCGGGCCCGCTGATGGCCGCGCGCCCGCGCCGGGGAGGGCGCCGGCGGCCCAAGGAGCCAGCGGCCCGGCCGACCCGCAGGGCGGCAAGGGAAGCAAGCGGGGCACAGGCAGAGGGGGGGGTGGAGGCGACGGCCGGAATCGAACCGGCGATAGAGCTTTTGCAGAGCTCCGCCTTAACCACTTGGCCACGTCGCCAGACGTGAAACGCGCCCCGCGGTACCGGATGTTGCCCTCCGGACTCGACGAGGCGCACCAGCACGTTACGCTGGGAGCGGAAGACGGGGATCGAACCCGCGACCTTCTCCTTGGCAAGGAGATGCTCTACCGCTGAGCCACTTCCGCCAGGTCAGTGCCCGCCTATTCTAACGCCCCGCTCGGCGGAACGCAACGCCAGGCCGGCAACCGACTCGGTGCCGAGACGCAGATTTGAACTGCGGACACCACGATTTTCAGTCGTGTGCTCTACCAACTGAGCTATCTCGGCGGACAGTTGTTAACGCCCCAAGCCCGGTGGGCGGTGAGGGGCTCGAACCCCCGACACCAGCGGTGTAAACGCTGTGCTCTGCCAGCTGAGCTAACCGCCCCGGAACGGGATTGGAACGTGGTGCCGAGGATGGGACTTGAACCCATACGGGGGTATGAGCCCCACTAGGCCCTCAACCTAGCGCGTCTGCCAGTTCCGCCACCTCGGCGTGACCGCAGTAGTATACCACTCCCCCGGCAGGCCGTTTGCCCATTGAGACCATGCTCGCCCGCCTCCGGGAATCCGCCGCCCGCCTGCCGCCCGCGGCGGCGCTGCTGCGCCTCTACGAGCGGCGCCCCTTCTTCACCGCCTGGCTCGTGCTGGCCGTGGGGATGGCCCTGGCCGTGCTCGTCTTCGGGCGCGACGTCGGCCTGACCGCCACCCAGCACGCCCTGCTGACGCTCCTCTGCCTCCCCCTGGCCTGGCTCTGCACCTGGATCATCTTCCTGGAGAGCGGGGAGGGCGTCGATGGCGCCGGCTGAGCCCGCGGCCCGGCCGGCGGGCGACGCCCTGCGCGTCTCCCTGATCATCCCCACCTACAACGGGGCCCACCTGATGCCCGTCTGCCTCGACGCGATCGCCGCGCAGCGCCGGCGGCCGGACGAGACGGTGGTGGTGGACGACGCCTCGACGGACGGCACCGGCGCCCTGCTGGCGGCGCGCTACCCCTGGGTCCGGGTGGTGCGCCTGGAGACGAACCGGGGCTTCGCCGGCGCCGTCAACGCCGGCATCCGGGCGACCGCCGGGGAGGTCGCCGTCCTGCTGAACAACGACACCGAGGCCGAGCCGGGCTGGCTCGAAGCGCTGGTCGCCCCGCTGGAGGCCGATCCCGGGGTCGGCTTCTGCGCCTCGAAGCTGCTCCTCTTCGACCGGCGCGACCACCTGCACTCCGCCGGGGACGGCTACAGCGTCGGCGGCGTGCCGGTCAATCGCGGGGCCTGGCAGCGCGACGACGGCCGCTTCGACGGCAGCGTCGAGGTCTTCGGGGCCTGCGCCGGGGCGGCCGCCTACCGCCGGCGGCTGCTGGACGAGGTGGGCGGCTTCGACGAGTGGCTCCACGCCTACCTCGAAGACGTCGATCTCTCCTGGCGGGCCCAGATGCGCGGCTGGCGCTGCCGCTTCGTCCCCGGGGCGCGCGTCTACCACCACGTCAGCGCCACCGGGGGCGGCGTCCGCCCCAGCTTCTACTGCGGACGCAACTTCCTGCTCGTGCTGGCCAGCGACGTCCCGGCGCCCTTGCTGCGCCGGCACTGGCGGGCCATCCTGCGCGAGCAAGGGGGCATCGTCTGGGAGGCGCTGCGCCACCTGCGCGAGCCGGCCGCCCGGGCCCGCATCGCCGGCTATCTGGCCGGCGCGCGCGATCTGCCCGCCGCCTTCGCCCGCAGGCGGCGCATCCAGGCCGGCCGGACCGCCCCGATCGAACGCCTTGAGGCCCTGCTAGCCCCCTGATCGGCAGGGCCGGGACGGCTATACTCGATCTGGGAGACGAGCAACATGGGGTTCTTCAGCCGGCTCTTCGGCGCCCTGCGCGGCGGCCCCGCGCCGGCCGCCGACGGCGCCGGGCGGAACGCCTTCTGGGTCTACGTGCGCTGCAAGGCCTGCGGCGAGCCCATCCGGGTGCGGGTGAATCGGGAGCACGACCTGTCGGCCGAGTACGAGGAGGGGAGCGACGCTCCCACCGGCTATCTGGTGCACAAGGACGTGGTCGGGGAACGCTGCTTCCGCCGCATCCAGGTGGACATCACCCTGGACGGCCAGCGCAAGGTCACCGACCGCCAGATCCAGGGCGGCGACTTCCTGACCGCCGAAGAGTACGACGCGGCCGTGGCCGCGTTCGCCGCGAATCCGGACGCCGCCGGGTCGGTGGCGGGCACGCTGCCGCCGGCCAAACCGCCGGCCGCCCCTCCCGCGTCCTGACCGTTCTCATTCTGTGCCCACCCTCGGGACGGGCCCGCGGCCGGCCCCGGTGGGGGGCCGCGGGCGGCGCCCCGGGTCGTCAGTAGCGTCGGGAACGCGTCGGGAACGGAATGCAGCTCGCCGGGCGTCGGTCGATCGCCCCCCGCTTGGCACGGCCCCTGGTGGTCGTCGCCGGAGCGGCCGCCGCCGCCGGGGCCGGCCGGCTGTCCGCCGCGCGCTCGCCGCTGGTGGCCGGCGGGCTGATCGCCGGCTGCGTCTTCGTCGTCGCCGCCCTGCGCCGCCCCCCGCTGGCCCTCTTCGGGCTGATCGCGGTCGTCGCCCTGCTGCCCTTCGGCGTGCTGCCGGTGCGGTTGGGCCTGGCCCCGACCCTGCTCGACCTGACCACCCTGCTCGTCTTCCTCATCTGGCTCGCCCTGGCCGCCGCCGGCCGGGCGCCGGCCCGCCTCACCGCACCGGGAGCCGCCCTGCTGGCGTTCGCCGCCGTCTCGGCGGCGGCCTACATTCTCTCCGGCGACGCCCTGCGCGCGGACGAGTACGGGCGCACCTTCCTCAAGCTCGTCCTGGCCACGCTCGTCTTCCTCCCCGTGCTCAACCTCGCCGCCCGCCCGGAGACGGTGCGCCGCCTGATCGGGTGGCTGCTGCTCGCCGCCGGCGCGGAGGCCTTCGCCGGGCTGGTGCTCTACGCCGCCCCCCGGGCCCTCTCGTACCGTGCCCTGGTCGCCCTGGGGCCGCTCGGCTACCCGACGGACGGCTCGGTGCTGCGCTACCGGCCGGACACGGAGATCCTGCGCGCCACGGGCACGTCGGTCGACCCGAACATGCTCGGCGCGCTGCTCATGGTGGCCGGGGCGATCGCCTGCGCCGTCGTGCTCGCCCCCCGCCCGGCGCTGCCCCGCTGGCTGACCGGCGGGTCGCTGGCGATCATCCTGCCCTGCCTGCTGCTGACCGAGTCCCGCGGCTCCTGGCTCGGGCTGGCCGCGGGCGCCGGCCTGGTGGCCCTGCTGCGCCACCGGCGCTTGCTGGTGGCCGGCCTCCTGCTCCTCCCCCTGCTGCTGGTCACGCCGGCGGCGGCGCGCTACACCGACCACCTCGTCTCCGGTCTGCGGGCGCAGGACCGGGCCAGCGCGATGCGCATCGGGGAGATCGAGAACGCGCTGGCCGTGATCGCCGACCATCCCTGGTTCGGCGCCGGCTGGGGCGAAGGCGGACAATCGATCGAGCTGAGCTTCACCCTCGGCGTCTCCAACATCTTCCTCACCGTCGCCGAGCGGTCGGGCCTGCCGGCGACCGTCGCCTACCTCGCCGCGCTGGCGGCGCTGGCCGGGACGCTCTGGCCGGCCGTGCGCCGCCGCCGGCGGGACCCGGCGGACGACGGGCTGCTGCTGGGCTGCGCCGCCGCCCTGACCGGGGCGCTCGTGGCCGGCATGCTCGACCACCACTTCGTGCGCTTCCCGCACCTGGTCACCCTGCTCTGGGTGGTGGCGGGGCTGGCCGTGTCCCTGGCCCTGGCGCCGGACGCGGCCCGGTCCCCGGGCGGCCGGCGCCGCCGTTGAGACGTCCGCCCGGGCGGCCGCCGCGGATCGTCGCCGACGCCCGCCTGCTGCACTACAACCGGTCCGGCATCGGGCGCTACCTGCGCCACCTCTACGGCGCCCTCGCCCGCCTCCCGGCGGCGGAATCGCCCCTCGCCGGCGGCGCCCCCCCGCGCCGGGCGATCACCCTGCTCTACAGCCGGCGGGACACCGAGCGCCGCCTGAGCGGGGACTTCCGCGGGGGAACATCCTGGACGCCGGCGCACCACCGCCTGGAACGCTGGGCCCTGGCGGCCGAAGGCCTCCGCCTGCGCCCCGACCTGTGGCACGCGCCGGACCACGTCTGCCCGCAGCCCGCCGGTTGGCGCACCGTGCTCACGGTGCACGACCTCGCGTTCTGGCGCCTGCCCCGGACGCACGCCGCGGACAGCCGGGCCTACTACGGCGGGCTGTGGCGCAGCGCCCGCCAGGCCACCCGGATCATCTGCGTCTCCCACGCCACCCGGCGCGACCTGCTCGCCGCCACCGGGGTGGCCGAGGCCAAGGTGCGGGTCGTGCCCGAGGCGCCAGACCCGCGCTACCGGGAGCCGGGGCCGCCGGGGCCGCCCGGGCCGCCGTATCTGCTCTGCGTCGGCACGGTCGAGCCGCGCAAGAACCTGGAGTCGCTCTTTCGCGCCCTGGCCGCCCTGCCGCCGGCGGCCCGGCCGGAGGTGCGGATCGTCGGCGCCCCCGGCCTGGACGCGCCCGCCATCGCCGCCCTGCCGGCGCGTCTGGGGATCGCCGGGTCGGTGCGCTTCCTCGGGCGCCTGCCGACCGCGGAGGTGGCCGCCCTCTACCGCGGCGCCCTGGCCCTGGTCTACCCCTCGCTCCTGGAAGGGTTCGGGCTGCCGGTGCTGGAGGCGATGGCGGCCGGCGCGCCGGTGCTCGCGGCGGCCCGTTCGAGCATCCCGGAGGTGGCCGGGGACGCCGCCCTGTTGGTCGACCCGGAGGACACCCCGGCCTTCGCCGCGGCCGTGCAGCGGGTGGCCGAATCGGAGGCCCTGCGCCAGGACCTGCGCCGCCGCGGGCGGGAGCGGGCCGCCGGCTTCACCTGGGAACGGACGGCGCGCGAGACGCTCGCCGTCTTCGCCGAGGCCCTCGAAACGTGAAGATCCTGTACGTCACGCCCCAGCCGCCCTGGCCGCCGCGCCAGGGCACCGCGCTGCGCAACTACCACCTGCTGCGCGCGCTCGCCGGCCGGCACCGGGTCGACCTGCTCACCTTCTCGGCGCCGCCGGACGACGAGGCGGCGCTGCGCCGCGGCCCGCTCGGCGATCTCTGCGGGCGAATCGACGCCCTACCGCCGCCACCCCGCCCGCCGGCCGCCCGGCTGGCCGGCCTGCTGCGCGGCGAGGCGGACATGGAGGGCCGGCTGCGGTCGCCGGCGTTCGCCGCCCGGTTGCGCCGGCGGCTGGCCGAGGGCGGCTACGACGCCGTCCAGCTCGAAGGCTTCGAGGTGGCCGGGTACCTGCTCGGCCCGGCGGCCCTGCGCGCCGAGGCGGAGGCCCGCGCTCCCTGGCGGCGGGCGCCGGCCATCGTCTTCGACGACCACAACGCCGAGTACCGCCTGCAAGCGACGGCGGCCGCCATCGACTCGCGCCGCCCGCGACGCTGGCCGCGGGCCCTGTACTCGTACGTGCAGTCCGGGCGCTTGCGGGCGCGGGAGGCGCTCTACGCCGCCGGGGCCGACGCCTGCCTCGCCGTCTCGCCGGAGGACGCCGCCGCCCTCGAGGCGATCGTGCCCGGCCTCGGCGCGGTCGTGGTGGCCAACGGGGTCGCCGTCGCCGCCGCCCCGCCCCCGGCGCCCGGGCCCCGGCCCCTGGTGCTGTTCACCGGCAAGCTGGACTACCGGCCCAACGTGGACGCCGGCGAGTGGCTGGTGCGGGAGATCCTGCCCCTGGTGCGGGCCCGCGTCCCGGACGTGCGCTTCGTCCTCGCCGGGCGCGACCCGGCGCCCGCGGTGCGGCGCCTCGCCGGACCGGACGTCGAGGTCACCGGCGCCCTGACCGACGACGGCCTGACCGCCCTGCGGGCCAGCGCCTGGGTCGAGGCGGTGCCCCTGCGCATGGGCAGCGGCGTGCGCTTCAAAGCC
Organism: Chloroflexota bacterium; assembly: GCA_035537855.1. GTDB lineage: Bacteria > Chloroflexota > UBA11872 > UBA12225 > UBA12225 > DATLLM01. The sequence continues at coordinate 15,095 of DATLLM010000091.1, forward strand.
CTCGAGGCGATGGCCGCCGGCGTGCCCCTGGTAGCGACCACCCTGGGGGCCGCCGGCACCGGCGCCGAGCACGGCCGGCAGGCCCTGATCGCCGACGACGCTCCCGGCTTCGCCGCCGCCGTCTGCGACCTGCTCACCCGGCCCGAGCGGCGGCGGGCGCTGGCCGCGGCGGCCCACGCCCTGGCGGCGGCGCGCCACGACTGGTCGCGCATCACCCCCCGCCTGCTCGCGGTCTACGAGCGCCTGGAGCGTCCGGCGCAGGCCCCGGTCAGCTTGATCGCCACCGTGCGCGACGAGCGGGCGAGCGTCGACGCGTGGCTGGCCTCGATCCGCGGGCTCGAGCGGGCACCGGACGAGTGCGTCTTCGTCGACGGCGGCTCGACAGACGGCACCGCCGAGCGGCTGCGGGCGGCCGGCGCCGCGCCCGCCCGGGGGACCGGGCTCACGGTGCTCAGCCATCCCGGCGCGAACATCTCCCGGGGACGCAATCTGGCCGTCGCCGCCGCCGGCGGCGAGATCGTCGCCGCCACGGACGCCGGCGTCCGCCTGGCCCCCGCCTGGCTCGCCCGCCTCGTGCGCCCGCTGGAAGGCGATCCCACCCTCGGGGCCGCCGGCGGCTTCTTCGTCTCCGACCCGGCCAGCGTCTGGGAGCTGGCCCTGGGCGCGACCACCCTGCCCGACGTCGGCGAGATCGACCCGCGGCGCTTCCTGCCCTCCAGCCGCTCCGTCGCCTTCCGGCGTGAGGCCTGGCACCAGGCCGGTGGCTACCCGGAGTGGCTGGACTACTGCGAGGACCTGCTCTTCGACTTCGCCCTGCGGCGGGTGGCCGGGCCGATCCGCTTCGTGCCCCGGGCCACGGTCCGCTTCCGCCCCCGCGGGACGCCGGGGGCCTACTTCCGCCAGTACTACCGCTACGCCAGGGGCGACGGCAAGGCCGACCTCTGGCGGCGCCGCCACGCCTTGCGCTACGGGGCCTACCTGGCGGGGCTCGTCCTGCTGGCGACCGGACTGGGCCGCGGGCAACGCCGCCGGCGCACGCCGGCCCGGCTGCTGCTGATCCTGGGAGGCGTCGCCTACCTGCGCCGTCCGTTCATCCGTTTAACCCAGGCGAGCGCGAGCGGCCGGGACCGGCTCCTGGCTGCGCCCCTCATCCCCCTGGCCCGAGCCCTCGGCGACGTGGCCAAGATGCTGGGGTATCCGGCCGGACTATGGTGGCGCTGGCGCGCCGGCCGCGAGGGGAGTTCCCGTACCGGCGCATGATCGTCCAATCGCAGCCACCGCAACGCGCCGAGCAGCTCCGGCCGCCGACAGCGGGCCCCGTGCGCCTGAAGCCTGAGGCGCCGGACGGCCCGGCGCTCTCGGTCGTGATCGTCACCTACAACGTGCGCCGGCTGCTGGGCAACTGCCTGCGCGCCGTCTTCGCCAGCCGCGCCCCCTTCGACTTCGAGGTGTGCGTCGTGGACACCGGCTCGGACGGCAGCGCCGCCGCCGTGCGCCGCGAGTTCCCCCGGGCGCGGGTGATCGAGGCGCCGGACAATCCGGGCTTCGGGGCGGCGAACAACCTGGGCCTGCGCCAGGCCCGGGGGCGCTACTGCTTGCTGCTCAACCCGGACACCGAGGTGGGCCCCGAGGCGCTGGCCCGGACGGTGGCCGTGCTCGAGGCCGATCCCACCATCGGCATCCTGGGGCCGAAGCTGGTGCGAGCCAACGGCTCGCTCGACCTGGCCTGCCGGCGCTCGTTCCCCACCCCCCGCAACGCCCTGTTCCACTTCCTGCGCCTGCCCCGCCTGTTCCCGGGGCACCCGGCGTTCGGCGAGTACAACCTGACCTTCCGCGATCCGGACGCGGCCTACGACGTGGACGCCGTCACCGGGGCCTTCATGCTCCTGCGCCGGCAGACGCTGGAGGAGATCGGGCTGCTGGACGAATCCTTCTGGATGTACGGCGAGGACCTCGATCTGTGCTGGCGGAGCCGCGGCCGGGGCTGGCGCACGCGCTACCACCCGGCGGTGCAGGTGCTGCACCTCAAGGGGCAGAGCAGCAAGCGGCGCTCCCTGCGCTGCACCTACGAGTTCTTCCGGGCGATGCACCTCTTCTACCAGAAGCACTACGCCCCGGCGGCCCCGGCGCCGAAGAACGCCCTGGTGACGGCCGGGATCGTCCTCTTCGGCCTGGCCTCGGTGCTGCTCGACCGGCTGCGTCCGGCGGAGCGGCGCCGCGTCTCCTGAGCGGCCCGCCGGCGGCGGACGGCCCCCCGGCGCCCCCCACTCCCAGGTTGGCTTCCGATGCTTTTCCCTGGAGCCGTGCGTCTCGCTACTATAGAGCGGAACGCGGCAGTCTGCGGCGTGCGGCAGCCGGCACGGTGACGTCGCGCCGCCAGTAGTGGGAAGGCAGATCTCGGTTGGCACGCGGAGCCCACCCCGGGGTAGGCGCCAGAGAGAGCCGGATCGGTAGCGGACGGGCCAAGGGAGCGATCCCGGACGAGCCCGTCGGCCCCGCCCTCCGGCGGCCGCTGCGTCGCTGGCAGCGCTGGACGCTGTCGCCCCTGTTCCTGGTCTGCTCGGACGTGCTGGCCATCGCCAGCGGCTTCATCCTGGCCTACGTGCTGCGCTTCGTGGTGCAGTTCCCGCCCGCCCAGGAGATCCACAGCGCCCGGGCCTACCTCAGCCTGATCGCCGTCTCGACCCCCATCTTCCTGGTGGCCTTCGCCGCCTACGGGCTCTATCAGCCGCGCCACCTGCTCGGCTTCGTCGACCAGGTCTTCCGGCTGCTGACCGCCGTCCTGGTCGGCCTGGTGGCCACCGTCGCCGTCTCCTCGTTCGTCGTCCGCGGCTGGCCGGACTACTCCCGCCTGCTGCTGGCGTATCTATGGATCGGCTGCACGCTGACGGCCGGGGCCGCCCGCCTGCTCTGGGTGCTCTGGCGGGACTGGCTCGCCCGGCGCGGCGCCGGCGTGCACACCACCCTCGTGGTCGGCGCCGGGGCAGCCGGCCAGCGCGTCGCCCGCCACTTCGCCCACGTGCCCCAGCTCGGCTACCGGGTGATCGGGTTCCTCGACGAGGACCTGCCCGCGGGCAGCCGGCCCCTCGACGGCGTCCCCGTGGTCGGGCGCTTGCAGGACTTCGACGACGCCCTGACCCGGCTGCGCCCGGACGAGGTGGTGCTCGCCGACCCCACCCTGACCAACCACGAGCTGCTCAGCATCGTCAACCGCTGCGAAGGGCAGCCGGTCACCATCCGGGTCTTCCCCGACCTCTTCCAGATGCTGGTCAACGAGGCATCGGTGACCGATTTCCAGGGCCTGACCCTGGTCGGCATCCGGGCCACCGAGCTGCAAGCCTGGCAGCGCACCCTGAAGCGCGGCTTCGACGTCCTCTTCTCGCTCGCCGTGCTCGTGGTCAGCTCGCCGCTGATGCTCTTCCTGGCCCTGCTGGTCAAGCTGGACTCGCCCGGCCCGGTGTTCCACGTCCAGGAGCGCGTCGGGCAGGACGGCAAGCGCTTCCACATGATCAAGTTCCGCTCGATGGTGGAGAACGCCGAGGCCCGTACCGGGCGCTTCTGGACGACCAAAGACGACCCCCGGCGCACCCGCGTCGGCGGCGTGCTGCGCCGCCTCTCGCTCGACGAGTGGCCCAACTTCATCAACGTCCTCATCGGGGACATGAGCGTGGTCGGCCCCCGGGCCGAGCGCCCCATGTTCGTCGCCCAGTTCAGCGAGACGGTCCCGGACTACCTCAAGCGCCTGCGCGAGAAGGCCGGGATCACCGGCTGGGCCCAGGTGAACGGGCTGCGCGGGGACGTGCCCATCGAGGAGCGCACCAAGTACGACCTGTACTACGTCGACAACTGGTCGCTCTGGCTGGACATCAAGATCATCATCCGCACGGCGCTGCAGCTGGCCCGCGACCGCAACGCCTACTAGGCCGCGCCGGCGGCGCACCCGCCGCTGCGCCCCGCAATCGCCCCCGGTTTCGCCCCATCTGCTATTCTGAGAACACCCTTAGCACTCGATCAAGTCGAGTGCTAATCGGCGTAAGGAACGGTGCGGGACGTGTTGTCCGAGCGCAAGGAACGCATCCTCAAGGCGGTCGTCGAGGAGTACACCCGCAACGCCCGGCCGGTGGCGTCGGAGACGCTGCAGCGGGAGTACGGCATGACCGTGTCCTCGGCCACCATCCGCAACGAGATGGCCGAGCTGGAGGCGGAGGGCTACATCTACCAGCCCCACACCTCGGCTGGGCGGATTCCCTCCGAGCAGGGCTACCGCTACTTCGTGCAGCGGTTGATGCAGGAGGAGCGCCTGCCCCGCGCCGAGCAGCTGACCATCCGCCACCAGTTCCATCAGGTGGCGCTGATGCGCGAGGAGTGGCTCCAGCTGGGGGCCGCCGTGCTGGCCCGGGTGGCCCGGGCGGCGGCGATCGTCAGCGCCCCGGTGGTCTCCGCCTCCCGCATCAAGCACTTCGAGATGCTGCACATGCAGGACCACCTGGGCCTGCTGGTCCTCGTCCTGCAGGACGGCTCGGTCAAGCAGCAGCTGGTGACGGTGCCGGACGGGACGAGCCAGGAGGACCTGTCGGCCGCTTCCGGGCGCCTGAACGCCAGCCTGCACGCCCGCAGCCGGGCGGAGGTGCTGGCCAACACGGGCAAGGAGTTCCTGACCCGCACCGAGCAGTTCGTCGTGCGGGCGCTGCTCGAGCTGATGGCCCAGCTGGACAACCGGGACGCCGTCACCGTCTACCACGACGGGCTGGTGGAGCTGCTCGACCAGCCGGAGTTCGCCAGCCTGGAGCGGGCCCGGGCCATCGTCGAGGTCCTGGAGCGCCCCCAGGTGCTGCGCGAGCTGCTCCCCGGGGTGCCCCAGGGCGACGGCATCCAGATCCTGATCGGCAGCGAGAATCGCTGGGACTGGATGAAGGAGTGCGCCGTCGTCCTGGCCCGCTACGGGGACGGCAACGAGGTGACCGGGGTCGTCGGCGTGCTCGGGCCCTTGCGGCTGCCCTACGGCATCGCCATCCCCTCCGTCCGCTACATCGCCCGGATCATGACCGAGCTGCTCGACGACATCGGCGGGTCCGGGCCGGGCGTCTCGCCCGGCCGGGCCAACGGTCTGACCGCAAGGGAGAGCACGAATGACAACTGACCCCCAGACGTCCGAGGCGTCCGAGGCGTCCGAGGCGCCCCAAACGGAAGCGGACGGGGCCGCCGGCGCGGACGCCGGGCGCCCGGCGCCCGGCGGCGCCGAGGCGCGCGAGCTGGAGCGTCAGCTGGACGAGGCCCGCGCCCAGGTGCGCGCGGCCGAGACCAGGGCGCAGGAGAACTTCGACCGCTGGCAGCGCGCCCAGGCGGATCTGGCCAACTACCGCCGGCGGGCGCAGTTCGAGCGGGAGGAGCTGGAGAAGTACGCCGCGGCCAGCCTGGTGGCCTCCCTGCTGCCCGTGCTGGACAACTTCGACCGGGCCTGGGGCTCCCTGCCCGGCCAGTTCCGGCGCCTCACCTGGCTGGACGGCGTGGCCATGATCCACTCCCAGTTGCGGGGCACGCTGCAACGGGTCGGTCTGGTGGAGATCGAGGCCGAGGGGCAGGCGTTCGATCCCGCGCTGCACGAGGCGGTGGACAGCGAGGCCGGAGACGGCCCGCCGCACGTCATCGCGGTATTGCAGGCCGGGTATAAGCTGCAGGAACGGGTCATCCGCCCGGCACTGGTCAAGGTGGGCCCCAAGGCGAGTCCGCCGCCGGCCGCCGCGCCGGAGGGGGAGCCGGCTCCCCCTCCGGCGCCGGGCCCGGACGCGACGGGGTAGGTCTCGGACACGGCCATGGCCAAGACGATCGGCATCGATCTGGGAACGACCAACTCCTGCGTCGCCGTCCTCGAGGGCGGCGTCCCGGTGGTGATTCCCAACTCCGAGGGGGCCCGCACGACCCCCTCGGTCGTCGCCTTCTCGCGCTCCGGCGAGCGCCTCACCGGAGCCATCGCCAAGCGCCAGGCGATCACCAACCCGGACCAGACGATCTTCTCCATCAAGCGCTTCATGGGTCGCCGGCTGGACGACCCGGAGGTGGAGCGCGACCGCAAGTTCGTGCCCTACGACCTGGTGGCGGCGCCCAACGGCGACGTCCGGGTGGCGCTCCAGGGCCGGGACTTCGCGCCCCCTGAGATCTCGGCGATGATCCTCCAGAAGCTGAAGGCGGACGCCGAGGCGTACCTGGGGGAGCCGGTCACGGCCGCCGTGATCACCGTCCCGGCCTACTTCTCGGACAGCCAGCGCCAGGCGACGAAGGACGCCGGGCAGATCGCCGGCCTCGAGGTGCGCCGCATCATCAACGAGCCGACCGCCTCCGCCCTGGCCTACGGCCTGGACAAGACGGGCGAGCGCAAGGTGGCCGTCTACGACCTCGGCGGCGGGACCTTCGACATCTCCATCCTGGAGATCGGGGACGGCATCTACGAGGTGCGGGCGACCAACGGCGACACCCACCTGGGCGGCGACGACTTCGACGCCCGGGTCATCGAGTGGCTGGCCGACGGCTTCCAGGGCGCCCACAAGGTGGACCTGCGCCAGGACCGGATGGCCCTGCAGCGCCTGAAAGAGGCGGCCGAGAAGGCCAAGATCGAGCTCTCCACGGCGCTCGAGTCCGAGATCAACCTGCCCTTCATCACGGCCGACGAGCGCGGCCCGATGCACCTCAACGTGGTGCTCACCCGGGCCAAGCTGGAGCAGCTGGTCGGCGACCTGATCGAGCGCACGATGGAGCCCTGCCGGCAGGCCCTGGCCGACGCCCGGCTGACCGCCGCCGAGATCGACGAGGTCGTCCTCGTCGGCGGCCAGACCCGCATGCCGGCGGTGCAGGCGCTCGTCTCCCGGGTCTTCGGGCGCGAGCCGCACAAGGGCGTCAACCCGGATGAGGTGGTGGCCGTCGGCGCCGCCGTGCAGGCCGGCGTCCTCTCCGGCGAGGTGACCGACCTGCTGCTGCTCGACGTCACCCCCCTGTCCCTGGGCATCCGCACCCTGGGCGGCGTCTTCCACCGCCTGATCGAGCGCAACACCACCATCCCCACCTCGCGCACCCAGACCTACAGCACGGCCTCGGACAACCAGCGCAAGGTGGAGATCCAGGTGTTCCAGGGCGAGCGGGAGCTGGCCGAGCGCAACCAGCTGCTGGCCCGCTTCGAGCTGGACGGGATCCCGCCGGCCCCCCGTGGCGTGCCCCTGATCGACGTCACGTTCGACATCGACGCCAACGGCATCCTCCAGGTCTCCGCCCGGGAGCGGAACTCCGGCATCGAGCAGCGCGTCAACGTCACCGGCGCGAGCCGCCTCTCGCCCGACGAGATCGCCAAGATGGTTGAGGACGCCGAACAGCACGCCGTCGAGGACGCCGACCGGCGCGAGCGAATCGAGGTGCGTAACCTCGCCGACGGGCTCATCTACCAGGCCGAGCGCTTCCTGGTGCAGGCCGGCGACGCCCTGCCGCCCGACCTGCGCCAGGAGCTGGAGGCCAAGATCGTGGCCGTGCGCACGGTGCTCGACGGGGCGGACGTGGCCCAGATTCGCAGCGCCGCCCTCGACCTGCGCTCAACCCTGCTGGAGTTGAATCCCGGTATGCGCGGGGCTCCGGCGCCCGGCCAGGCGGCCGACGACGGGGCCGCCGGCGAGCCGGGCGCGACCGCCGAGTCGGCCGTCGGTTCCTGAGCGCGTCGCGCTTCGGGGGCGGCGGGGCGATGCCCCGCCGGGGCCCCGCGTCAGCCACCAAGAGTTAGGGACCCTGAGAGTCAGGCAGAGATGGCCGAAAAGCGCGACTACTACGAGGTGCTCGGCGTCGGCCGCGGCGCGGCGGCGGACGAGATCAAGCGGGCCTACCGCCAGCTGGCCCGCAAGTACCACCCGGACGTCAACCGGGAGCCGGACGCCGAGAGCCGGTTCAAGGAGATCACCGAGGCCTACGAGGTGCTCGGCGACGCCCAGCGCCGCCAGATGTACGACCGCTTCGGCCACGCCGGCCCGGGCGGTGGCGCCGCCGCCGGCGCCGAGGGCTTCCCCTTCGGGGACATCGGCGACCTGTTCGAGAGCTTCTTCGGCGGCGGCGCCTCCAGCCGGCGGGGCCCGCAGCGCGGCGCCGATCTGCGCATCCGCGTCGAGCTGACGTTCGAGGAGGCGGTCTTCGGCGTGGAGCGAGAGGTCGAGCTCTCCCGCTGGGAGTCCTGCCTCATCTGCGGCGGCTCGGGCGCCGAGCCGGGCAAGCCCCCGATCACCTGCGTGCAGTGCGGCGGCACGGGGGAGATGCGGCGCATCCAGCAGTCTATCTTCGGGCAGTTCGTCAACGTGGCCACCTGCGAGCGCTGCCGGGGCGAGGGCACCATCGTGCAGCACCGCTGCGCCGAGTGCGCCGGCAGCGGCCGGCTGAAGCGCCAGCGCAAGATCAAGCTGCCCATCCCCGCCGGCGTCGACGACGGCACCGAGATGCGCGTCGGCGGGCAGGGCGAGGGCGGCGACCGCGGCGGGCCGAACGGCAACCTGTACGTCCAGTTCGCCGTCGCCCCGCATCCGGTGCTCAAGCGGGACGGCTTCGACCTGGTGTACGACCTGGCCCTGAACGTGGCCGAGGCCTCCCTCGGCAGCGAGCGGCGCATCCCCACCCTGGAAGGCGAGGAGCACCTGACCGTCCCCGCCGGGACGCAGCACGGGCGCGTCTTCCGCATCCGGGACAAGGGCGTACCGCGATTGCAGCGCGGCGGCCGGGGCGACTTCCGGGTGATCGTGCGCGTCGAGGTGCCCCGGACGCTCAGCCCGCGCCAGCGCGAGCTGCTGAGCGAGCTGGCCGGCACCTTCGAGCCGGCCGAGGTCCAGGGGGCGGCGACCAACGGGCAGCTCCAGGCGGCGCGACCCAGGAAGGACCGGGGCATCCTGGGGAAGGTCAAAGATGCCCTGCACCTGGACGAGTAGGGTGCCTACCGCGCGACCGCGACGGAGTCCACCGCCCGGCCGGCTCGAGGGGGACGTGGCGCCCTCCGGGGGGTAGGCGGGGTGCCCGCTCGCTGGCTCGAGGTGTCGATTCGGGCCACCGCCGAAGCCGCCGAAGCGCTGACCGCGCTCTTCGAGCAGGTCGGGCACGGCGGGGTCGTCGTCGAGCCGGAGCTGGTCGCCGGCGGCGAGGTGGACGAGGTCGTCCCCGCCCCGGGCGCCTTCGCCACCCTGCGCACCTACATCCCCGAGGGCCTCGATCTGGACGCCCGCCGGCGCCGGATCGAGGAGTCGGTCGGCGTCCTGCGGGCCTTCGACCTGGCCCCGATGGACGAGCTGACCTTCCGCTGGATCAGCGAGGAGGACTGGGCCAACGCCTGGAAGCGCCACTACGCCGTGCAGCGGATCGGCCGCCGCTGGGTGATCAAGCCCCGCTGGCAGGAGTACGCCCCGCGAACGGGAGACCTGGTGCTCGACCTCGACCCGGGGATGGCCTTCGGCACCGGCCTGCACCCCACCACCCAGCTGGTGCTCGAAGCCCTCGAGGACCTGGACGCCGGCGGCGAGGTCGACGGAACGCGGCTGCTCGACCTGGGCACCGGCTCGGGAATCCTGGCCATCGGCGCCGCCCGCCTGGGGGCGGCGGACGTGCTCGCCCTGGACGTCGACGAGGTGGCGGTCACGGCCGCGCGGGAGAACGTCGCCCGCAACGGCCTGCAGGGCGTCGTGCGGGTCGAGCGGGGCACCCTCGGCGAGGAGGCCCCGGGGTTCGTCCCGGTGCCGGGCTACGAGCTGGAGGCGGCCGTCGACGGGGCGCTGGTCAACATCGTCGCCCGGGTGATCGGCGAGCGCGCCCCGGCTATCGCCCGGGCCCTGCGCCCCGGCGCCTGGCTCGTGGCCAGCGGGATCATCGCCGACCGCGAGAGCGAGGCCAGCGGCCCCCTGCGGGACTGCGGGCTGCGCCTGGAGCGGCGCACCGAGCGCGGCGACTGGGTGACCCTGGTCTGCCGCCGGGACGCCGCGCCGGCGGCGGGTTGACGGCCGCAGGGGCGAACGGGACGCCGGCGCGTGGCCACCGTACACCGCTTCTTCGTCCCCGGCCCGCTCGCCGGGGGGGACGTCGCGCTCCCGGCGCAGATCACCCGCCAGGCGACCGCCGTGCTGCGCCTGCGCACGGGCGAGCCGGTGGTCGTCTTCGACGGCAGCGGCGGCGAGTGGACGGCCGAGCTGCGGGTCAGCGGGCGCACCGCCACCGCCCGGCTGCTCGAGGAGCGCTTCCCGGCGCGGGAGCCGGAGGTGCACGTCACGCTGGCCCAGGCCGTGCTCAAGGCCGACCGGTTCGAGTGGGTGCTGCAGAAGGGCACCGAGCTCGGCGTCGGCGCGTTCCAGCCCCTGCTCACCCGGCGCACCGTGGCCGGCGGCGCCGGTCGCCTCGACCGCTGGCGCCGGATCGTGATCGAGGCCGCCGAGCAGTGCGGGCGCTGCCGCGTGCCGGACGTGAGCCCGCCGCGGGCCCTGGAAGACGTCCTCGCCCGGCCGGGTCCGGCGGTGCTGCTGTGGGAGGGCGAACGCCGGCGGCCGTTCGCGGCGGCCCTGGCCGCCGCCCTCGCGCTGGCCCCGGCCGGCGGGGGGGTCCGCCTGCTGATCGGCCCGGAAGGGGGCTTCGATCCGGATGAGGTGGGCGCGGCCCTCGCCGCCGGCGCCATCCCGGCGAGTCTGGGGCCCCGCATCCTGCGCGCCGAGACCGCCGCCCTGGCGGCCGCGACGCTGAGCTGCCTCGCACCGCCCCCGCCTCCGGGCGAGCCGGTAGCGGAAGCCGATTCCGGGACGCACCCTTCGCAGAAGGCGTAGACTTGCGCCAATGAGCGACTGCGTCTTCTGCAAGATCGCCCGGGGGGAGATCCCGGCGCAGATCGTCTACCAGGACGGCCAGGTGACGGCCTTCGAGGACGCCGACCCCAAGGCCCCGGTGCACGTCCTCGTGGTCCCCAACCAGCACGTCGGCTCGGCGGCCGAGCTGGGGCCCGGCAACGGCCCCTTGCTGGCCGCGATGGTGCTCGCCGCCAACCGGGCCGCCGAAGCGGCGGGCGTCGCCGGCAGCGGCTACCGCCTGGTGATGAACGTGGGTCAGGACGCCGGCATGTCCGTGCCCCACCTGCACCTGCACGTCCTCGGCGGACGGGCGCTGGCCTGGCCCCCCGGCTGAGACGGTCCGCGGCCATGAGCGACGCCGAGACCAAGATCATCAACTTCCGCCCGCCGCGGCGGATACTGGCCGCCTCCTGGCGCCGCAGCGGCACGCTCGTGGTCTTCGGTCTCGGCCTGCTGCTGGTGGCGATCGTGGCGCTCAACTGGCAGCTCGTCCCCGGCAACACGCCGGTGGTCACCGGCACCTCCGCCCCGGAGACGGTCAGGGCGCCGCGGCGGGTCACCTTTATCAGCCAGAGCCGCACCCGCGTGCTGCGCGATCAGGCGGCGGCACAGGTCGCCCAGGTCAGCGACTACGACTCCAACATCCTGCGCCAGCTCCGGGGCCGGGCCGCCGATCAGCTGCGCAGCATCAGCGCCATCCGGGCGGACGGGGCGGCGCCGTACGAGCAGCGCCGGCAGCAGATCGTGCGCCTCGAGCCGGGGCTGAGCCCGGCCTCGGTCGACGCCGCCCTCCAGCTCACCGACGACGAGTGGCTCGCCGTCAACGGCGAGACGCTGCGCATCCTGGACGAGAACGTCCGGGAGCGCATCCGGGCCGAGGAGCTGGAGCCGCGCCGGTCCTTCCTGCTCGGTCAGGTGTCGCCGAATCTCTCGCCCGCCCAGCAGGCCCTGGTCAGCGACCTGGTCTCGCTCTACGTCCGCCCCAACGTTCTGGTGAACACGGCCGAGACGGACCGGGCCAGGCGGGAGGCCCGGGAGCGGGTGCAGCCGGTGCAGGTCACCGTCGAGCGGGGCGACACGGTGGTGCGCCAGGGAGACGTGCTCACCGCCGAGGAGGTGGAGAAGCTCGAGGCCCTGGGACTCGGCTCGCGCGCGATCAACTGGCAGAGCGCGGCCGGGCTCAGCCTCTACTGCGCCACGCTGATCCTCTTGCTCTGCGTCTACATCTACGGCTTCCACGCCGAGCTGCTGGAGCGCCCGCGCAGCCTGCTGCTGATCGGCCTGCTGATGGGCGGCTTCCTGGTGGCGATGAAGCTGATCGTCCCCGGCCGGCCCTGGGCCGCGTACGGCTTCCCGGTGGCGGCCGCCACCGTGCTCATCTCCAATCTGCTCAGCACGCGCCTGGCCGTCGTCCTGGCCGCGTTCTTCGGCATGCTGGCCGCCCCCATCCTGGGCTTCTCCTACGAGATGGTCTGCCTGGTGACGGTTGAGGGGATCGTGGGGGCCATCGCCGCCCGGCGCATCGAGCGCCTCAACGCCTTCTTCCTCTGCGGCCTGCTGGTCACCCTGGCCAATCTGGCGGTGGTGCTCTCCTTCCGCCTGATCAACATGGACTACGACGTCTCGGGGATGGTCAACCTGCTGATCAGTGCCCTCGCCAACGGGCTGCTGACGGCCATCCTGACCATGGGCACGTTCAGCCTGGCCGGGCCCCTCTTCGGCCTCACCACCATGCTGCAGCTGCTGGAGCTGGCGCACCCCAGCCAGCCCCTGCTGCGCCGGCTGCTGACCGAGGCCCCCGGCACCTACCACCACTCGATCATCGTCGGCAACCTGGCCGAGCGCGCCGCCGAACAGATCGGCGTCGACTCCCTGCTCGTCCGGGTGGGCGCCTACTTCCACGACGTGGGCAAGCTGCACCGCCCCTACTACTTCGTCGAGAACCAGCTGGACGGCGACAACGTCCACGACCGGCTGACCCCGGAGGCGAGCGCCCGGGCCCTGATCGACCACGTCACCATGGGCACCGTGCTCGGCCGGCAGTACGGGCTGCCGGCCGGCGTGCTGCGCTTCATCCCCGAGCACCACGGCACCCGCCTGGCCGGCTTCTTCTACCGCAAGGCGGTCAAGGAGGCCGGCTCCGAGCCGGTCGACGAGTCCCGCTACCGCTACCCCGGTCCCCGTCCGCGCAGCAAGGAGACGGCTCTGGTGATGCTGGCGGACACCGTCGAGGCCAGCGTCCGGGCGGCCTCCAACCGCTCGACGCGCAGCCTGGAGGAGCTGGTGGAGCGGGCGATCAACGAGCGCATCCTGGAGGGCGAGCTGGACGAGAGCAACCTGACGCTCAAGGACCTGGAGATCATCAAGCGCTCCTTCATCCGCCAGCTGCGCGGCGTCTACCACCCCCGCATCGAGTACCCGGAGCCCCAGGAGCTGGAGCCGGCCCAGTCCTTCGTGCAGAACGCGGCCGAGCCCAGCTAGCGTCTACCGTGTCGACACGTTCGAGCGCGCCGGCGTGTGCTCCCGATGGGCGCGCGGCGATCACCCGGGGGTAGGCGCAGATGGGCCACCCGCGGGTCGTCCTCGCTCTGGCCGTGATCCGCGAGGCGGAGGTCCCCCAGACCGACCGCTGGCTGCACCGCACCGGGCGCGCGGCGCTGACGGCCGCCCTCGACGTCCGCCCCACCCTGCTGCCGCCGGCGACGCGGCGGGTGGAGGCCTCGCTGCTGCTGGCCGACGACGCCACCTTGCACCGCCTCAACCGCGACTTCCGGGGCGTCGACCGCCCGACGGACGTGCTCTCGTTCTCGCAGCTCGAGAGCGCGCCCCTCCTGCCGGGCCGCGCCGGGACGGTGCCGCTGGGCGACGTGGCCGTGTCCGTCGAGCGGGCCCGGCGCCAGGCGGACGACTACGGCCACCCGTTCGAGCGCGAGCTGGCCTACCTGTTCGTCCACGGCCTGCTCCACCTGTTGGGGTACGATCACGAAGCGGAGAGCGATCGGGCGTCGATGCGCCGCGAGGAAGAGACCGCCCTCGACGCCGCCGGGCAGTCCCGCGCCGGCGCCGGGGCCGCCGGTGCCGGGACGGAGCGATGAAGCCGAAGCCGGGCCGGGCCCGGGCCGGGGCCGGGGACGTGCTCTCGGAAGAGCGCGCCAGCTTCGGCTACGCCTTCCAGGGCATCGGCTACGCCTGGAGCACCCAGCGCCATCTGCGCATCCACGCCGTGCTGGCGGCGCTCGCCGTCCTGCTGGGCGTCGTCCTGCGCATCGGGCCGACGGAGTGGGCCGTGCTCTGCCTGACCGTCGTCGCGGTCATCGCCCTGGAGCTGCTCAACACGGTGGTCGAGGCGGTGGTCGATCTGGCCAGCCCCAACTACCACCCCCTGGCCAAGGTGGCCAAGGACGTCGCCGCCGGGGCGGTGCTGGTCGCCGCCTGCGGCGGCGTGGCCGTCGGCGCTTTCCTCTTCGTGCCCCGCATCTGGTCGCTGCTCACCCAGATCGGTCGCTGAGCGCCCCGCCGCCGGCGTCGTCGAGCAGGCGCGCCTGCACGCCCTGGCGCAGCGCTTCCAGGTGGGACCCGAGCAGGCCGGCGTCGTCCAGCCCGGCGACGCGCGCCGGCAGGGTCGCGGCCAGCCGGCCCCGCTCCGCCTCCTCGAGACGCAGCAGCGCCACCAGCGGGGCGACCCGCACGGTGGTGTAGAGCCCGGCCTGAAAGAGCACCACGCCGCGCTTGCGCACCTGGGAGAGGCCGACCAGCTTGCGCGCCGCGGCGCCGGCGCCGGGCGCATCACCGGGCGCGTCCAGCACCACCTCCCAGGGCGAGAGGGTGCCGAAGCAGGCCAGGGCGCGTAGCGCCCCGGCCGACCCGGCCGCCGCGTCCCGCACGGCCGCCTGATCGCGCCGCGCCTCGTCCGGCCGGGCGAGGCGCAGCCGGAGGGCGGCGCCCGGCGCGAGGACCGCCAGCGTCTCCCGGAACGCGTCGCCGACCCAGCGGTAGGCGGCCACCACGTCCGTCCCCGCCCTGGGGTGCGCCGCGGGCAGCGCCACGTCCAGGGCCAGCATCGTCTCGTCGGCGAGCACGGCGGTGCCGCCCGACGTGCGCCTGACCACGGCGTACCCGGCGGCGCGGGCGGCGGCGGCGTCCACCAGCTCAAGAGACTGGCCCACGCCCAGCACCACCGCCGGAGCGGCGTAGCCGTACCAGCGCAGCGTCGGCGGGGCCACCCCGCCGGCTACGTCCTGCCACAGCGCCTCGCTGCGCGCCAGCTGCGCCTCCGCGCCGGCCCGCGAGAACGGGATCACCCGCCAGCGCGCCACCTGCTACCGTCTCCCGGAATGAGTATGCCGGGCTCACCCGACGTTCGCCGGCGCGACCGGCCCCAGGGCGCAGGCGGGCCGGCCGCGGGCGCCGGCCCCCGGGTCGCCGTCGCCGCCCCGGCGAAGGTCAACCTGACCCTGGAAGTCTTGCGCCGGCGCCCGGACGGCTACCACGACCTCTGCTCGGTGATGCAGGCGCTGAGTCTGGCCGACCGGCTCGAAGCCGTCCCGGCCGAATCGCTCAGCCTGGAGTGCTCGATCCCCGCTCTGGCCGGGCAGGACAATCTGGTCTGGCGCGCGGCCGACCTGCTGCGCCGGGAGACCGGGGCCGGGGCCGGGGCCCGGTTGTGGCTGGAGAAGCGCATCCCCGTCGCCGCCGGGCTGGGCGGCGGCAGCTCGGACGCGGCCAGCGCCCTGCTCGCCCTGAACGCCTTGTGGCGGCTCGGCCTCAGCCGGGCCGACCTGTGCGCGCTCGGGGCCCGGATCGGCTCGGACGTGCCGTTCTTCCTCGGGAGCAGCGCCTGCGCCCTGGCCGAGGGGCGCGGCGAGCGCCTCACCCCGCTGCCGGCGCTCCCCCACCGGGCGGTGGTGCTCGCCCGCCTCCCCGTCCCGGTCAGTACGGCGGCCGTCTTCGGCGCCTTCCCGCCGCCGCGGTGGGCCGACGGGCGGCGCACCGCCGCCTGGCGCGCGGCCAGCGCCGGTGGGACGGCCGTGCCCCCGCCATTCGACGACCTCGAGCCGGTCACCCTGGGCCTGACGCCGGCGGCGGCGCGGGCGCGCGAGGCCTTGCTGGCGGCCGGGGCGCCCCGGGCGACGCTCTCCGGCAGCGGGCCGACGTACTTCGCCCTGTTCGACCCGGACGGGACGGCCGAGACGGTCTACGAGCGCTTGCGCGCCGGCCGGGGGGCGGGGGTCGAGGCCCTGCTGACCGGCTTCGGGGCGCTGGCCACCATCTGAGCCCGGCGCCGGGCGCGCCGTTGACACCCGTTTGCGGGCGTCGGTACAGTCTCTTCCGATGGGGCGTGGCCAAGTGGTAAGGCACGGGCCTTTGGAGCCTGTATCCTAGGTTCGAATCCTAGCGCCCCAGCCGCGCCCCTCGCCGTGCGGCGCTGATGACCGAGGACAGTCAGGACACCCACGCCCGCCGGCCGCGACCGGCGCCCGCCAGCGACCGGCAGGCTCCCGCCGCCGTTGTCCTGGCCGCCGGCAAGGGCACCCGGATGCGCTCCCAGCGCCACAAGGTGCTGCACGACGTCGCCGGACGGCCGATGCTGTGGCACGTCCTGGTGGCCCTGCGCGGCGCCGGGATCGACCCCGACGCCACCGTCGTCGTGATCGGAGACGGCGCCGACGGCGTGCGCCAGGCGGTGGAAGGGCACTTCGGCGCCGGCGCTTACCGCTTCGTCTTGCAGGAGCCCCAGCTCGGCACCGGCCACGCCGTGCTCGTCGCCAGGGAAGCGGTCGGGGCGCGGGCGGAGACGCTGCTCGTGGCCTACGGCGATACCCCCCTGCTGCAGCCGGAGACGGTGCGTCTGGTGCTCGACCGCCACGCGCGGGAGGGCGCAGCCCTGACCCTGGTCACCGGCGAGCTGGACGATCCGGGCGGCTACGGGCGCATCGTCCGGGAGGGCGGGGCCGGCGGGACCGTCCGGGCCATCGTCGAGGAGCGCGACGCCACGGCGGCGCAGCGCGGCATCCGGGAGATCAACAGCGGCTTCTGCGCTTTCGACGCCCCCTGGCTCTGGCGGCGCCTGCCCGAGGTGCGTCCGGCGCCGAACGGTGAGGTGTACCTGACCGCCCTGCCGGCGGCGGCGGCCGCCGGGGGCGAGGCGGTGGCCACCCTGAGCGTGGCCGACGTGCAGGAGGTGCTCGGGGTCAACACGCGGTTGCAGCTGGCCGAGGCGGAGGGCATCCTGCGGCGCCGCATCGTCCGCCGGCTGCTGGACTCCGGCGTCTCCCTGCAGGACCCCGCTACGACCTACGTCGACGCCGGCGTCGACGTCGGCGAGGACAGCCTGATCCTGGCCAACACCCACCTCAGCGGCGAGACCTCGGTCGGGCGGGGCTGCGTCCTGGGCCCGAACGCCATCGTCCGCGACAGCACGGTCGGCGACGGCTGCCGCGTCTTCGCCTCGGTGGTCAGCGGGGCCACGCTCGATGCGGACGTCGCCGTCGGGCCGTTTGCCCATGTGCGGCCGGGCACGCACTGCGGCCGCGGCAGTACCGTTGGGACGGGCAGCGAGCTGAATCGTTCGACGCTCGGCCCCGGAAGCAAGATGATGCACTTCGGCTACCTCGGAGACGCCACGGTCGGCGAACAGGTCAACGTCGGGGCCGGCGCGATCACCTGCAACTACGACGGCGAGCAGAAGCACCCCACCACGGTCGGGGACGGCGCGTTCGTCGGCAGCGGGTCGCTGCTGGTCGCCCCGGTCAGCGTCGGCCGGCAGGCGTTGACCGGGGCAGGCGCGGTGGTCACGCACGACGTCGCGGACGGAGCCAAGGTGGTGGGCGTCCCGGCGCGCCAGATCGGCTGGCGCGCCGGAACGGGACCGCCCGACGCCGCAGACCCACCGGTCGATTAGGGAGGCACCCAGAGAGGCACCATGGCCACGATGTTGGGAATCCGTACCGATGGCGCCGGGATGCCACGCGTGATCGAGCTGGAGGATCGGGCCCAGCCGTCGGACACCGATCGCCGGATGGTCGTGTTCGGCGGCAACTCCAACCCGTCGCTCTCCGCCGAGATCTGCCAGCACCTGGGCATCGTCCAGGGGCGGGCGCTGGTGGGCAGCTTCAAGAACGAAGAGACCCGCGTGCGCATCGAGGAGAACGTCCGCGGCGCGGACGCCTTCGTGATCCAGTCCACCTGCTCGCCGGTCGACCACCACATCATGGAGCTGCTGCTGATGGTGGACGCCCTGCGCCGGGCGTCGGCGGACCGGGTGACGGCGGTGATCCCCTACTACGGCTACTCCAAGCAAGAGAAGAAGACCGCCGGCCGGGAGCCCATCTCGGCCAAGCTGGTGGCGGACCTGATCACCACCGCCGGGGTCGACCGCGTGGTGGCGATGGACCTCCACGCCGCCGCCATCGAGGGCTTCTTCGATATCCCCGTCGACCACCTGCGGGCCAATCCGATGATGGCCGGCGCCCTGCGCGAGCGCCTCGGCGACGACAAGGACCTGGTCGTCGTCTCGCCGGACAGCGGCGGCGTCGCCCGGGCGAACGACTTCCGCGGGCGCGTCGCCGGACACCTGGCGATCATCGCCAAGCAGCGCCCCCAGCCGGACACGGCCGAGGTGCTGGATATGGTCGGCGACGTGCGGGGCAAGACGGCCGTCATCGTGGACGACATGATCTCCACCGGCGGCACGCTGATCGAGGCCGCGGACATGCTCGTCGAGCGCGGGGCCGCCGAGGTCTACGCCTGCGCCACCCACGGCATCTTCGCCGGGGGCGCCGCCGATCTGATCCAGGCCTCGTGCATCAAAGAGGTGATCACGACCAACACCATCCCGCTGGCGGACGGCCGGCGGCGGAGTAAGATTTACCCGATCAGCGTCGCCCCGCTGCTGGCGGAGGCCATCAGGCGAATCCACCGGCACGAGTCGGTCAGTGCGCTGTTCACCTAGCCGCTGCACGGAGCTGTTGTGAACGATTGCTCCCGGGGGGCGCCCGCCGCCGGGACGAACGGCCTCCCGGGGAGGGCGCCTCCGGTCGCAGCGATCCTGCGGCCCCAAACCGATTAGGCTCGCACTTCAGACCCTCTACGTCCTGGCCCTCGTCGGGCTGCTTGCCGGCCTGGCTCTCCTGGCGACGCCCTCGCTCGGCCTCGAGGTCGCCGGACTCGTGCTGGTCAGCGGCGCCCTGCTGTGCGGCGCCGTCCTGTGGTCGTCGCTCGACACGGCCGTGGCCGCCGTGCGCCGGGTGCGCGTGCAGCAGCTGGTGGACGAGAACGTCCCCGGCGCCAGGAGCCTGCAGCGCCTGATGGAGAACTCCATCGGCTTCGTCGCCACCTCCCGGATGGTGGTCACCGGCTCCCTGGTGGGGATCACCGCCCTGGCCGTCGCCGCCGCCGGAGGCGCCCTCGCC